>CAZSTM010000324.1:0-5342 GCA_964609635.1 uncultured Gemmatimonadales bacterium | reverse complement strand
GTTTCAAAATGCCGCATGAAATGGGCACCGTAAATTGCCATCGTAAATGCGTGCGGCATCAGGCGTGGCTTTCGAACGAGAGTCCACATAATCAGTTTCCAGAAATGCCTCCTGACACCCTTTTTAATCCCTAACTTATATATGGACATTATGGTTCCACGAAGATCCGAGGAGGAAAAACCATTACTGTACTTGTTTACCAGTCGATAGCTGCGTAAGAAGGTTCGCACCCGCTTATAGTATGCTTCAGGATGGTAGATATCGCTTATAATCTTTTTATATCCATCGATAAGCACCTTATAGTCCATTTTCGGCAGGAAGTTCATGGAAAAATCGGTATTATCACCGGTTATCTCTTTGATAATACGGTTTTCCTTGATCAGCCGATTATAGAGTCTCGTGCCGTTGGGAGCATTAAGGAGTCCAACCATGGAGGCAACTATACCGCTCTCGTTAATGAACTGGCTCATGCGTGCAAAAATGTCTTTTTTATCGCTGTCAAACCCTACGATAAACCCTCCCAGGACTTGCAATCCTGAAGAATGAAGTTTTTTTACACTTGCGAGCAAGTCATTTTTGGCATTATGCAACTTCCCACAGGCGATCAGGCTATCTTTGTCAGGCGTTTCGATGCCGACAAAAACCGTATCGAATCCGGCTTTCACCATCAATTGTATAAGCGCGTCATCATCGGCCAGGTTGATCGATGCCTGTGTCGCGAAGAGGAAAGGTCGTTTTTTCTTCTTCATCCATTGGATAATTGCCGGCAACACTTCATGTTTGATTCTCTTTTTATTGCCGATAAAATTATCATCCACAAAAAACACGCCTCTACGCCACCCGCGTTGATAGAGGGCGTCTAATTCCCTCAGGACGTTGTCTATCGACTTGACCCGCTGTGATTGCCCATAGAGTACCGTGATATCGCAGAATTCACAATCAAAAGGGCATCCGCGCGAGTACTGGAGTGCCATGGTGGCATAGTTTTTAAAATCGATCAGTTCCCATAGCGGTATTGGAGTGGTGTCGAGTTCAGCCCATTCCGAGGAGCGGTAAACCGGCTTCGCGCATCCAAGCTCCAAGTCTTCTAAAAATTGGGGCAGCGTAATCTCCGCCTCGTTTAAGACCAGGTGGTGTACCTCCGGAAAATCCTGGGATTTGGCTGTAAAAAGAGGCCCGCCGGCAACTACTTTGCGATTTAGCTGGACACACCGGGCGATAATCTTTTTAGCAGATGACTTTTGTACCACCATCCCGCTGATAAAAACATAGTCAGCCCATAAGATATCCTCATCTTTTAATGAGGAAACATTCAAGTCGATCAGCTTCAGATTCCAATGTTTAGGGAGCATGGCGGCAACAGTCAACAGACCCATTGGAGGAAGCGACGCCTTTTTCCCGATGAAACGAAGCGCATGGTTAAAACTCCAGAAGGTATCCGGATATCGGGGGTAAACTAATAAAATTTTCATAGGTGTATTGTCCAGACCGTGCTATGAGGCGCATCAGTCATGTTTTCGAACTCGATAATGGGGCTGAAAGATAACCTATATCGAGAGGTTTGTCAAAACATAATATAAGGCTCGACAAGGTAAACTTGAAAAATGGATGCCCAGGATGCAGAATATTCAGAGGGAATTGACAATATTCCGATGAGATTAAAAAAAACACAGTCATTAAAACTCTCCACCATACCGGCCGATCGGCGGCGGTTACTTCTCGGATAACACGGAATTGATCTTTTCCGGTAGCGAAGGGAAATCGATCGGCTTTTCAAAGTAAGCAACCGCCCCTAATTCGAAACCTACCTTTTTATCGGCCTCATCGACCATCTCCCCGGACACGAAGATCACCGGGATATTCCTGGTCTTTTCCATTTTCTTCAGATTCTCAAAAAAAGCCAGGCCGTTTATTCTGGGCAGTAATACATCCAGCAGAATCAAATCCGGCGGGTTGTTCACTACCTGATCCAGGGCTATTTCACCATCCTCGGCGGTTACCACCTTATAGGATGTTTTCATCGTGAAATAATCTGAAACGACTTCCTGAACCACCAGGTCAGTATCAATCAACAGGATTGTTTTCATGGTTATTCTACGATTTCAGGCGAATTGTCTTTATGACTCCTTTTGATCGGAAATGGTCCCTTTAATTTCCTCATAATGCTTCTTATAAAACCTTAAGATTCTAGGTGTCAATAACTTGCACCGGTGATATTTCCCGGGCTGCAGATCTCCCATTTTTTTGAGCAGGTTCACCGCTTTAAGCGACCCCTCGAAATGGGGGCAGTCGGCGACATTTTTTCTGCAAACAAAAATAGTCGGGCTTTGAAAGCCGGTCATTGGATATGGAAAGGCAGTTTCATCGTCTTTTACACATTCTTTGACCAGTTTATCCATCTCAAGGTAAAAATCGAAAATGTCCTGGAGATTCAGTCCCAGGGTCAGAGCTTTTACTGCCAGAGCGTTGTATTCATTTTCCATCAATTTTAAATTAAGATTATCCACCACCAGCCGGATAGGCTGCGGTTCCTTGAAAAGACCGCTTTCCGCCTGAAGGAGGACATCGACTACCAGCAGAATATTGGCCATCGTGGCCGGCCACTCTTCTCTGGTGATAAAGTCTTTTCTCCCGGCATAATATTCGCAGAGGTTCCTGATCGCATCCATTATTTCAAAGCTGAGCTGCAGGCTGCCGAGGGAAAAATAACTATTCCGATTGACCTCCCAATACCTGTTGAAGCGTTCATCCGCAGGCGCTTCCAGGACACTGTCGATCTGAAGCAGGGACCCGTAATTATGAAACAGGGCGGCTTTCACGATCTCCAGCAATTTGGCCTTGTCCCCGCCGACAACAGCAGAATAAGGTTCCGATGAGGCCACGGCTGCGGAGAAGACGGCCACGTTCATGGCGTGATCGAGAAAAAGAAAAGATCTTTTATCTTTGGCGGATTCGCAAAGGAATTTTACTTTATAAATGGCCAGAATGGTGCTTTCATCGGCGAGGATCCGGGTGACAGAGGATTCGATATCCTGGTCGATGCCGGCCATTAATCCGCGAAAGGCCCGGGTTCCTTTACGGCGCTCGAACAATTTCATCAACCGGCCGCAGATTTCATCGCGGAAGGTTTGAATTAGTTTGTCGCTGCGCTTGATTTTAAATACCATGGCCACTTTGGGATTTGACTTACGGATTTGCAGTAACCGTTCTATCCGTTCCGCTGAGATTTCGGTACCCTGGGTATAAAGAATTGCACCGGTATCGGTCTTCAGGTCCTCGGCCAGTTCGAGTCCTTTCAGAAACTTGTCTGGATTAGACGGATTAAAACGCGTAAACTTGACAATAGAATCTATTCCGTCCAGTTCAATGGTATTTTTTTCAGCGGAAAAAAGCTCATCATGATTCATTGGTAAGACTCTCTATTTTTTAAAAATAGGATTAAACTGTAAAATCAAAATTAATTTTGCCGTAAAGAAAAGTCAATATTGCAACTCCGGATAAGCGAAAGTTTTTTATTTCAGACAGTCCCCAGGAGGCAGTCAGGGCGGGCTGAAAGCTTCCCCGGGCTGAAAACAACAAATTTAGACCTGAACCATGGATCACTCCTCTCTTCATCCCTGGAAAGTCAAGCTCGAACAGGCCATCCTAATCCAGAATAATTTGCGTGGAAGAATCGAGAGCGGAATCGGAGCGACCAGGGTCGAGACTGTGGCGGGTGCGGATGTGGAGTACCGAGGAGGCCATGCCTATGGCGCGGTGGCCGTGCTTTCCGTACCGGAGATGGAGCTTGTGGACCAGGCCGGTGCCTGCTGCAAAATAAATTTTCCCTACGTTCCCGGTTTTTTGAGTTTCCGCGAGGGCCCGGTTCTTCTCGAATGCTTCCGTCGGCTCGGCTGCAAACCGGATGTAATTATTTTCGACGGGCAGGGTATCGCACACCCGCGTGGTTTCGGCATGGCCGCTCACCTGGGTCTCCTGCTGGGTTGCCCCGCAGTGGGCTGCGCCAAGAATAAACTTTTCGGCCATGCCGAGGAACCCGGATTAGAGCGCGGCTCACAGGCCTGGCTGCTGGACCGCAGCGGTCGGGTTATCGGGGCTGCGCTGCGCACCAGAGAAAAGGTCAAGCCGGTTTACGTTTCCCCTGGTTTTAAAATAGGTCTCGCGCGGAGTCTGGAAATAATACTGGCATGTGCGACAAAATACCGCCTCCCCGAACCGTTGAGAACAGCACATCGGCTGGCAGGGCTGGCGGCGCTTGAAGGGAATTAAGACAGGCAGGGTAAGTCTTTAATTCGTTAGAAAATTGAAGACTACGGCTAATTGCTAAATTATAATAATCTTATAATGAATCCTGCTCTTATCAGTGATTCTTGGAGTGAACACTCTTTATTTGCTCAAAAAGCCAAGAAGCCTATGGAATGACAACTTTGAGACCTCCTTTGCGTAAAACCCTGTTTGCCACTACAGCTAACCCCGGCAGGTTCATCCATCACGGTTTCCCTCCGCGCCTTTTGAAATATCACTTACAGCTTCTGCAAGGGCTCCTTTATTTTCAGCAACACCAAACAGATTTAATTTCCTTGTTATTAATGCAAGTAACAAGGCGACTCCTAAGAATAAGATCACCGAAGGACCGCTGGGCACGTCCATCGTCCATGAAAAATATAGTCCAAACATGGTTACCAGTGTTCCGACAATCCAACCGATGGTTATCCGGGTTGACCAATTTTTTGAAAATAATACAGATATAGATGCAGGAATAATTAAAAACGCAAAAACTACTAAGATCCCTCCAATCTTCACCGCATGTGTGACCACAATGCCGAGTGTGAAATAAAAGAAAAAATCCCATAGTTTTACGTTAATACCTTTTTCTTTGGCTTTTTGATAATCCTCAGATATTGGCAGAACTTTATCTCTGAACTTATAATGCAGTGCTCCTATTATGCTATATACAATAAATGATTTCAGGATTTCACTCCATTTAACCCACAGGATAGAGCCGACCAGCATCTCCTTTACGTGCATCTCTCCGCCGGCTCCTATATCAATTAAAATCACTGCTCCGGTTGTTGCAATAGCGAATGTAATGCCTATTAAGGCTTCAATGGAAAGGTATATTTTTTCGCTCTTTAACAAAGTAAAAACAACCGCTGCAATGAATACAAGTACTAGAGAGAAAAGATAAGCAATAATTCCTCCTTCATGAGCCGTATAAGACACTATTCCCCAAGCGGTCGAAACTTCAACCGGTAATACCATGGAAATGGTGCCCCCCAAAGCAGCAATCTGAGCCATAGCAATATCAATAAAAATTATTTCCCGCTTAAGAACGTGTATCC
>CAZSTM010000323.1:289-5387 GCA_964609635.1 uncultured Gemmatimonadales bacterium | reverse complement strand
AGTCAGAATAAGAACAGGCACAAAGTGGCAGCCGCAGACTTGCGCGGCTTTACGCGCAACACGGCACATAGGCACAAAGGACCCCACCACAAAACCCGTAGGGGCACAGGGCAGGGTTCGTTAGCGAACGCGCCACGAGCGGTGATGTGGCCGTGCCCTGAGATACAAGGATACAGAGTACACAGAAGTCAGGAGTCAGAAAAAATCCTCCTTTGAAAAAGGGGGGACCGAGGGGGATTTTATTTGTAGAGGCGGGTTTGAACCGGAGCGCAGCGAACCGGAGCCATGCAGAGCATGGCGGAGATCCGTGCCTGGCACGACACATTCGCGCTTTCCGGCAACCCGCCCTTATAGAACATTTTTTAAACATCAGATTTGTTCGATTAACAACCCGGTATAACCAATGATGGACACAGCATGCTGTGTCCCTGCAATGGAATTTCAATAAGGTTACGCCATGTCCGACTACCAGGTGCGCTTGGATGTTTTTGAAGGTCCGATGGACCTGCTGGTCTACCTGATCCGCAAGAACGAGATCGACATCTATGACATCCCCATAGCGCTGATTGCCGATCAGTACCTTTCCTATATCGAGCAGATAGAGGTAATGGACCTGGAAAAGGCCGGCGACTTCCTGCTGCTGGCGGCGACACTGCTGCAGATCAAGAGCCGTATGCTGCTACCGGGCGAGGCGGCCGAGGATGAGGAGTATGAGGACCCGCGCACCGAACTGGTGGAAATGATTATCGAGTACATGCAGTTCAAGGAGATAGCCGAACACATGCGGGATCTGGAAAAATCAAGCCTCAGCCGGGCCGAACGGGGTTTCGCCGAGCTCGGCAGCCGGTTCGCCGACCAGGGCACCGACCCCGAGATCGAGGCCACGGTCAGCGAGCTCATCCTGGCTTTCGGGCGGCTGATGCTCAAGGGACCGCCGCCGGAACCGGTCCACCGGGTCGAGCGCGAAAGGATTTCCGCCGCCGAACGGACCGAGGAGATCCGCAAAATGTTGAGAAAGAAAGGGAAAATGCTTTTTTCCGACCTGTTTGTCGAGGGCAGCAGTCGGATGTTACTGGTGGTGACCCTGGTAGCCTTGCTGGAGATGGCGCGCAAGAACGAGATCATTGTTGAACAGAGCGAGCTGTTCTCGGAGATCTGGATCGCTCGCAGGAGAGGACGAAAGTCTGCAGCCGCGCCATCGAAAGCTCCGGACGGAAAAACACCCGATTCCGCGGCAGAAAAACAGACCGGACAATCCGGGCCTGGTTAAGGAATTCGAGCAATGAATGAATTTTCCAATGAAATAATTGTCGAGGCAATGATTTTCGCCTCGGATGAGCCGGTCCCGGCCAGAAAACTGGCCGCAGCCGCGGATATCTCAGCCGAAGAGGTGGAACAGGCGATAACCACGCTCAACCGGACCTACGAGCAGGGCAAGCGGGCTTTTCGTATCTTGAAAATCGCCGGTGGTTACCAGTTCCGCACCATCGAAGAGCTGGCTCCATACATCCAGGGACTGGGAAAACAGGTCTGGGCCGGCCGTTTAAGCGTGGCTGCGCTCGAGACCCTGGCTATCATCGCCTACCGTCAGCCGACCAGCCGGCCGGAGATCGAAAATGTCCGCGGCGTGAATGTACAGGGAGTGCTGAAAACTCTGCTCGAAAAAAAACTGATCACCATAACCGGGCGGGCGCAGGTGCTGGGCAGGCCCTTGCTGTACGGTACGACTCCGCAGTTTTTACGCCATTTCGGCCTGGAGACCCTGGATCACCTGCCGCGGGAAAGCGAGCTGCAGGTAATCCTGGCCGAAAGCGATTCGACCGGCGGCGCGAAGCCGAAAGATGAAACCGACGGCGAGCAGCCCGATGAATCGGATAAGCAGCAAGTCTTGATATGAGACGGCGGGCGGAAAAAATCCAGAAAGTGCTGGCTGCGGCAGGCATCTGTTCTCGCAAGAGGGCCGAGGACCTGATAAGAGGCGGCCTGGTGAGACTCAACGGCAGGGTGGTGGATGACCCGGCCCTGCGGGTCGATCCGCACGCCGAGGTGCTGGAGTACCGCGGAGAAAGAGTGCTCCCGCCCGAGGATAAACCCTCCTGCCTGCTGCTTTACAAAACCGCAGGCTTTGTCACCTCGGCTGCAGACCCGCACAACCAACGCACGGTTTATCACCTGCTGCCCGAAAAAGAGCGCGGCCGGCGGTGGCTCTATGTCGGCAGGCTGGACAAAAACAGCGAGGGCCTGCTGCTTTTTACCGACTCGGGAGAACTGGCCCACCGCCTGGCGCATCCCTCATTCAAGGTGCCCAAGCGCTACCGGGTCACGGTTGCGGACCGGCTGGAACCCCGGAACCTTAAGCGGTTGCTCGACGGCCTGACAATCGATGGGAAGCTCATGAAGGTGGACCGTGCCCGTATCGTGCGCTCCGGCCCTAAGGCCACCATCCTGGAAATCACCCTGCACCAGGGATACAAGCGCCAGATCAAAAGGATGCTCCGTGAGTTGGGTTTTAAGGTTACCGCCCTGGTGCGGACAGGTTTCGGCCCGCTTACGCTCAAAGGGCTGGAACCGGGGAAATACCGCAAGCTGAGCCGGAGGGAGATCGACTCCCTGCTGGAAAGGGAAAAAGACTGACAAAACCATGGAAAAATGATTTTTTTGACAATTAAGCCGGTTATTTGATATTATTAAATGAATATTATCTTTATTTAGATCACCTGTGAGCTGATATGCCTGAGATAACACACAGATTACCCTGGAGGCCCGTTGGATCAATCCTGCGCTCGCTGCTGGTTCTGGCGGCGGTGACACTGGTTTTTATTCGCCCGCTGACCGCCGGGGAGAATCTTTTCTATATCCTGCAAATGGGCGAGGCCGAGAACAGCGTCGCCCTGCTGGTCGATAAGAAATCCCAGAAACTCGAGCTCTACCGGAATTCGGCCGAAGGTCCGCAGCTGGTAGGGCAGTACCGCTGCACCACGGGTAGAAACAATAAAGGCCCCAAGCATCAGGCGGGTGACAACAAGACCCCCAACGGGATTTACTTTTTCCGCGGAATACTCGAGGATGAACAGCTCCCGTCGAAATACGGGATCCGCGCTTTCACTATGGATTATCCCAATGACTACGATAAGCTGGACAACAAAACCGGCTCCGGCATCTGGCTTCACGGAGTGGATAATGAGACCCGGGTCGAGGTCAGCTACGACACCGAGGGCTGCGTGGTAGTCACCAATGAAGATATTCTCGAGTTGAGCCGCTATATCAATCTGCGCGACACTCCGATAATTGTCGATGACAGTCTGTTTACCCTGGGTGATAACGTATTGGAAGCCGAGCGGGCGGCAATCGCCGCGTTCACCGAAAACTGGGCCAACGCCTGGCAAAACAAACAGATCGACCGATATATGGAATGCTACGATGAACGCTTCCGTGGCTCCGGCAGGAATAAAGCCCAGCAGCGCAGGCACAAAGTCCAACTCAACGAGCTCTATAAAAAAATACAGGTCGATTTGACCGATCTCAGAATTTACCAGTACCATGACTACTCGGTAGTTTCCTTCATCCAGAATTATCGCTCCGACCTCTTCCGCTCGGTTGGAAGAAAATGGCTCTATCTGGCCCGAACGGCGGACGGCTACAAGATCTTTTCGGAACGCTTCCTCAGACAACAATAGCTCCGGTAAATACCGCTTTTTCCAAGTTCGCACCCCTTGCCCACATTGTATTCATCTTTCCACCACCGACAGTCTTGAAATACATCTCTTGCGAGGGTATAATTTATAATGAGCCGAAAATCCTGTATCCTCGCCTCTGCGAAAAGCGATCCATGACCTGTTTAAACCTTCTTTCGGATCAGTAAGCCTTATGGGCGGTATCTCGGCATCTCAGAGCGCTTTGCTGGACCGGATACTTTCGATTTATCATCCGGTCTCAGGCGGCAAGCTTCTCGGTGAAAGTTCGCTTTCCGACGAGGAGCCGGCCCGGGTAGTGGATTACCTGGAACGGGTGGGGCAAGCCCTGGAGCTTTTCGTGCCTGCCTCCCGGCCTGAGTTCGGGATCACCGAACGTGGGGGCGACGCCGTGGTGTCCTACCTAGGCGACCGCGGTGCAGGGCGGCATAGTTTTTTTCTCATGCTGGATGTCAGCGGGTTTACCGCGCTTTTGACTTTCCTCACAGACCATTTCGGCAAGCAGGAGGCCGGGGATATCGTGAACCTCGGTATCCTGAACCGTTACTGCCTTAACCGGATCGGTGTTCTGCTGCACCACTTTGCCACCGGCGCCGAGGGAAAGCAGGTTCTTCCGGGTGAGACCGCCCTGAAAACCACGCTTTCTTTCAGAGCTTTGCTTGGCCGGGTTACTGAAGAAGTGCAGGCTGAACTGAGACGAAAGCTTGCCGGCAAGCCTCACCAGGAACATATCCGTCCCTTTATTGAAACCTTCGAGATCAAAGCCAGCGGCTGTGTAGTGGCAGCGGCGGCAGGCGGCTCTGACTTTTACGGTCAAACTCGCCGAATGAGGATCACCTGGGGTGAAACCGCGCGCCGTATCTCTGCGGCGGAGAAACTCGGCGGAAACAGTGAACAGGTGAAAAAGGGCCTGGCCGAATGCAAGGGAATCGGCCTGGACGGCCCGGCGTTCCAGGCGCTGAACGGCCTTGTTGAATCAGGCTGGCTCGGCAAGGGCGACAGCGCCTTAAAAAAATTCGGAGCTTTCCACAAGCTGGTTCTCACCCCGGTCGGCTGCCGGAACCTCTCGGGTAAAGTGGAGCACCTTTTTGCGCAACCGGTTGCGCAATCCGGTGAATGCGGCGCGAAACCGTCTGCCGGTCCGCAAGAACCCTCAGTCTCGCCTCGCCGGCGACTGGCCCGGGCGGCTAATCGCCTGGAGACGCTGGTTCCCCTGCTTTATAGCGAGGAATTTATCGAGCTGACCGTGCGCAACCTGGGGCCCGAGGGCGAGGCGGCGCGGCTTTTCGATGAGCGTTCGAGTCGTATCCACGACACCGGGATCCTGTTTGTCAATTTTACTATCGAGGAAGAAAAGCTGTTGAATGAGCTGGCCGACACGGTGTACCGGGTCATGTCGCGCTACG
>CAZSTM010000323.1:0-279 GCA_964609635.1 uncultured Gemmatimonadales bacterium | reverse complement strand
TATAAATACAACATCTTTCCCCAGGGCGATTTCAACCTGATGGCCACCCTGGGAATAGAGCTGCCGGGCGCTCCGGAGACCGACCGTTTTTATTCCGAGGTGCTCTGGCAGTGCTGGCGCGACCTGCTCCTCACTACAGAGAAAAGATTCGGCTCACGGGTATGCCTGCGCGCCGGCATGAGTGTAGGAAAGTGTCTGCAGGGACCGGTGGGCGACAACCTCATCCACAACGAACATACGGTGATCGGGCCGGACTGCAACCTGGCGGCACGTCTGGTA
>CAZSTM010000322.1:3287-5394 GCA_964609635.1 uncultured Gemmatimonadales bacterium | reverse complement strand
CGCCGCAGTATTTTTTCTGCTGGGCGAACGGGCTGTGGCTGCCGTTGTGCACCTCTTTGGCCTTGATCCAGAGCACTTCGCCGATAGCTCCCTCCTCGACCAGCTGCTTGGCGCGCACCAGGGCCGGAGCGAACACCCAGTCCTCGGCGTACATGATTTTAACGTCCTGGGCCTTGCAGAATTCAAGCATTTCCCTGGCTTCCTCGACCTTGGTGGCGAAAGGCTTTTCGCAGATGATATGTTTCTTGTGTCTGGCCGCCTCCATCACCACGGGATAGTGCAGGTGGTTGGGCACGCAGACCTCTATCAGATCGATATCGTCCCGTTTGCAGAGGTCCTGGTAGTCGGTCATGGTTTCGGAGATACCCCATTTACTGGAGTATTCCTCGAGGTTGTCGATGGCCGCCACGGCCACGATCTCGGCTCTGGGGTTGCGTGCATGGCTGTCTGCGTGGAAATCCGCCGCGAACTTACTGCCTACCATCCCTATCCGTACTTTTTCCATGGACTTAAGCTCCCTTCGAGTTGAAGTTTATCGATAAAGTAAAAAATATTTGAAATTTGAAAGGATAACAGCATATACCAGATAAAAATTAGCGGGTTTTACGCTGAAAATCCATTCTTGGTCGGCCGGGGCTCTTACCTGGCCCATTTACCTTTCTGCTTGAAGGCGGTGTACTGGTGTCCTCCGCCGGTGAGCATGGTGCTGGCCTTGCCGTTGACAAAAAGAGGTTCGCGGCCGGCATAAGACTTCCGCATGTAAGTGAAAGCATCCTGGGCGGCCTTGAGACAGCGTTTTTTCAAGGCAGGATCGGCGGTGAACTTGTGGCCGAACATCACCACGTCACAGATGCGGTAGGTCCAGGGCCCGTAGCCGCCACCGGTGGCACCTTTGGCCGGGCTCCAGGTCCGGTAAAACCCGACCGAGGGGCCTCCGGCCAGGAAGCGGCTGGTGAAATCCGCGTACCCGATGACATAGTTTCTACCGAGTTCGTAAGGGCGGCCGGTTTTCTCCTCCATGACCTCGGTAAAGCGCGCCGCCGCGTTGATACAAATCGCCGCAGTCCACCAGCCGCCCACACTTTTATCAGGGTTGTCTTTCCTGCCCTCGGCGGAGGTGTACCACTGCCTGTCCGGATGGGTGGATTCGAGGATTTTCTCCGCGGCCTCGCGGTACTTCTCATCCCAGGTATAGAGATAGGCATCGGTCAGGACTTGCAGGTTGTTGCCCGCTTCGCGGGAAGTGTTCTCGATCTGGGAGAACTTGTTTTCGGTGATCTTAAAATGGACCAGGTCCGCGATTTCCAGGGCACTCTGGAGCACCCGGCGCTCCCCGGTCAGGTAATGGTAGGCCATCAGGCCGCGGTTATTGAAATGCCCGGACTCCGGGTTCGATCCTTCACCCCAGGGCCAGCGTAAGCTTCCGAACCAGGTAAGCCTGGGGCTGCCGCGGTGTCCGCCGAGCGCGGCTTCGACTCCATGGGCGGTGTGGGTGAACTTGCCGCCGTTGTGGATCCCGCCGCGCAGGGTGTCCTCGAGAGCGTGGTAGAAATCGATGTCGCTTTCATGGCGAAGGGCCGTCTCTGCCAGATTCCACCATTTGAGGCTGGTGGCCTGGTCTGTGTCGAGGGTACGCAGGCTCTGGAACAGCATCCCGTAGCCGAAATCATACTCGAGGTTGAAGTGGTTGACCATGGTGCGGCGGGAATGCGGTCCGCCGGTCTGGTTTTTCTCGTTCTGGGCCCAGGTGTCGCCGAAATTGCGCCAGCCGTACTCGTCGATGAACTCGATGTCGGTGGTCAGGTTGCGCTGTTCGTTGACCGCGCAGTGCATCAGGCGCTCGTAGGCAGGAAAGCGCTGAGGGTCGTAGGAGGCGGCATCGTCAAAGAAGCCGCTGTCCAGGTAACGGCTTGCGGGGGCACGCACCACCAGGGGATGGTGGAAAGCGCCCATGGCCGTGGCGATCCGGTTTTCGCCCCGGTTGCTGCCCTGGGGGCCGGTGTGGAAGAAAAAGGCCGCCTCGTGGGTCTTGATCTCGCCGCCCACCAGCTCGTGATGGTCGGGGAACTCCTCCGGCCAGAGAGCGACCCGCACGCTGCCGTCAGGG
>CAZSTM010000322.1:0-3277 GCA_964609635.1 uncultured Gemmatimonadales bacterium | reverse complement strand
AGCGCCTTGGGGAAATTCTGCCAGAAGTGGCGTACGGCGACAGCCAGCCCGAACCTGCGGTCGCAGGCATGGAGCCAGGCATCCGGGCGGTCGCGTTGGTAAGGGGCGGTTCCGTCGAGGAAATATTTTGCCCCGCGGAAAGTCAGCGGGATTTTCCCCAGGTGGTTCATATGGTTGCGGTGGAACCAGTTCTGGCCGCCCGAGGACTCCTGATAGACCCCGCCCCTGCCGGTGAGCACCACGCGGTCCAGAACATCTTCCGGCCCGTCGCCCGCGGAAAGCTGGATGGGACCGTCGAATGCCAGCCTGGTGGACAGAGAAAGGTCGTCGAAGAAGAAGCTTCCCGGCGTTCCGAGGATCCAGCCGCTGCGGTCGCCGTCATGATCCATCAGCGGCAGGGTGGGGTTGTGGTTTTCGAGGGTAAAAAATACCCGTACCAGACCGCTGCCGGCGTAGAAATGGAGACGGGCCGTGTAGTCGATCCAGCCCTCGCCGAGTTTTTCCATGTTGAATTCGTACAGGCCGCCCCTGACCGCAACCGTGGCGCGCACCGGGCCTTGGGCTTCCACCTCCACACTTTTTACTTTGCCCCACCGGCTGGAAAGTTTTCGCCCCGGGGCGTCGAGGCAGCTAATGCCGGGCAGGTTTTCGGCGGCGGTAACCCGTTCGCTCTCGGTAAACGTTCCATCGCGGTCGTGGTCCAGGTAAACCGTGCCGAACAGGTCGAAATATTCCCGGTCGAGCACGCAGCGCATGACACCTGTCCCGATCTCGATGGACCCAGCTTTCTCGATCACCTCGAGGGCCGGGGCTTTTTCCGGCTGTCGGCCGCTGTCGGTCAACCGGTAGCGGGCGATTAAGTTAGGCCGGCATTCGGCGATGAAATCCACCAGCAGCCATTTGGTGGAGCCGTCCGGCCAGGTGGAAGTGGTCTCGAACTGGGCGGGCACGGCTTGGCCGCCGGTATCGAGTACCGACAGGCGGCCCAGGTCGCTCACCGCGCCGCGGGGCAGGGGCACCCCGCAAGTTACTACCTCGGCTCTCCTGGTGTAGCCGGCGGTTTCGGTTACTTTGAGCGGTATCTCCAGGGCCTCGAGGTAACCGGAATTAAACAGCAGGCAAAAGACAGTCATAACGGTTGACGGGATCGTGCGGCCGGGATAAAGTGACATTTTTCACCCTCCGGAAAAAAGAAAACTCTAGCCATAAAAATTTGATATTTTTTACTTCAATATCTAACCACCAAGTCACCAAGGCACATAGGATTAAAGAAAGTGAAAAGGTGATCAAGGTATGGAAGGTTTGGGACTTTATCCCTTTTTGCGCTTAAGCCGCTCAAATGTGTCACGCATGTCTTGCACATGCGTGCAAGGATCTCCGCCATGCTGTGCATGGCTCCGGCGGTTAATCCCCGCAGGGCCGGAATACGCAGATAGAAGATATTGTAATATATGGGATTCTCCCTCGAGGTGGGAATAGACGGGTCATACTTCGCTTCTACTATGTTTTTTATCGTCCACAGATTACGCAGATTTATTCCCCTCTTGAGAGGGGTGCCCGCGTAGCGGGCGGGGTGTGTAATCCTACAGCAATTCGCGGGCTTTGGCGGCGACATTCTCGGGGGTGAAACCCCATTTTTCGGCCAGTTGTTTCCAGGGTCCGGAGCAGCCGAATTCATCCAGGCCGATAATGGCGCCGTCCAGGCCGGAATACTTTTCCCAGCCCAGGCTCCGCCCGGCTTCCACACACAGCCGCCGTGTAATTTCGCCCGGCAGAACCTCGTTTTTATAAGCCTCGCTCTGTTGTTCGAACAACTCCCAGCTCGGCATGCTGACTACGCGCGCCTGGTGACCCTCGGCAGCCAGCAGTTCCTGTGCCTCGAGACAGATGCCGACCTCGCTGCCGGTGGCGATTATTATCAGCTCTGGCTCCCCTGACGGCGCCTCGCTGATAATGTAAGCGCCTTTTTTCAGCTCACGGGCATCAGTGTACCTGCTGCGGTCGATCACCTCGAGGTTCTGGCGGCTGAGGAGCATCGCCACCGGCCCTCCTTGGTACCGGGCGGCTACCTCCCAGGCTATGGCGCTCTCGGTGGCATCCGAGGGCCGGATAACCACCAGGTTGGGGATCACGCGCAGGGCCATGGCCTGTTCCACCGGCTGGTGGGTCGGACCGTCCTCGCCGACAAAAATGCTGTCGTGGGTAAAGATATAAATCACCTCGGCACCGCTGAGCGCGGCAATGCGAATGGCCGGTCGCATGTAGTCGGAAAAGACAAAGAAAGTGGCCCCGAAAACTTTCAGTCCACCATACAGGGCCATACCGGTAAGCGCCGCGCCCATGGCATGTTCGCGCACTCCCCAGTGAAAGTTCCGTCCCCCGGGGCAAGCCATGCTGAAATCCTGGGCGCCGGCGATAAGGGTCTTGGTCGAGGGAGCCAGGTCCGCCGAGCCGCCGATCAATGCGGGGATGGCAGCGGTAAGCTCCTCAAGCACGGCCTGCGAAGACTGCCGTGTGGCAAGCTTCGGCTTTTCGTCGGCGAACTTTGCCTTGATCCGGTGGATGGCGTCCTTGAGTGCCTCGCCCGGATCGCCTGCGAGCTGGCGCGCCAGCCCCTGGCCTTGGGCTTCGCTTCGCATCCGGTTCAGCCACTCCTGATGCGCCGCCTTGCCCGATGCGGACGCCTCGCGCCATGCGTTGAGGATGTTCTCAGGCACCTCGAACGGCTCATGATCCCAGCCGAGTACTTCCCTTGCCTTCGCAATCTCCTCGCCACCGAGAGGCGACCCGTGACTGGCGGCAGTCCCCTGCTTGTTCGGCGAACCATAGCCGATGATCGTCTTGCAGGCGATCAGGCTCGGACGGTCGCTTTTCCTTGCGGCGGTGATGGCGGAGTAGATTTCCTCCTCGTCGTGTCCGTCGATCCTGTGAACGTCCCAGCCGGCAGCGGCAAAGCGTGCGGGCTGATCCGTCGATGTGGCCAGCGAGGTCGGCCCATCGATGGAGATCGCATTGTCGTCGAACAGCACGATCAGCTTCGAGAGCTTAAGATGCCCGGCAAGGTCGATGGCTTCATGGCTGATGCCCTCCATGAGGCAGCCGTCACCAGCGATCACATAGGTAAAGTGATCGACCAGCTCATCGCCGAAGCGCGCGTTCAGCATCCGCTCCGCGAGCGCCATGCCGACAGCATTCGCCAAGCCTTGCCCCAGCGGTCCGGTTGTCGTCTCGATGCCGGGCGCGTGGCCATATTCGGGATGCCCCGCCGTTATCGAGC
>CAZSTM010000321.1:0-5401 GCA_964609635.1 uncultured Gemmatimonadales bacterium | reverse complement strand
GTCCTACTACGACGACCACCAGTATGAATTGGCCGTCACCGCGGCTGAAAAAGCCCTGAATATAAATGCGGACCTGTCCAAAGCGGAAAACCTGATCAGGCTCAGTGGGGACAAATTACGGAGTCAACAGGTGGAAAACGAGCTGTTGCGTCAGAAAGAACAGACCGCCCTGCAAACCTTCCGTCAAATCCAGGAACGCAAGGAAGGCGCCTTTATCGGAAAACTGGTTCCCGGCTGGCGACTGATTCAGACCGCGGAAACCAGGAACATGTGGAAAGGCTATACCATACTGGGCACCACGGCGGCCATGATGCTGGGCGGTTACATGTTGAGATCATCCGGGCAGAAAGCCTACGATGAGGCGGCCGAGGCCACCTCGGCGGCGATCTACGACAACCGCGTGGACCTGGGTCAGAGAAGATACAAGTACGGCGGCTATATGATGGATGCAGCCCTCGGACTGGTGGTGCTGAACCTGATGGACTCGTTCCTGTTCAAGGGAAAGATTTTCGGCGGCCGCACCCGGGTCAAGCCCACTCTGCCCGAAAGAGAACGTCACAGCCGCTATTAGCAGCAGAAAGCAAAATCCCCCTTTTGGAGAAATTGAAATCGCAGCCTGCAGCCGGGAGGAGACTCTCACGGGCCTTTTTGAATGTTCGACACCTCCGGCCTGTTAAAATTAAGCACAAACTCGGGTGAATTTGACCCCGGATGAAAGGCCCCATTGCGGGGCCTTATTTTTTTACCTATAATTCAGTTTGTATTATTAACGCTTGCTCGGAGGAAACCTCAGATTGCAAAGCAGAGAACCGGCGGAGTCCTTGCGGCAAAAAATGCTCGCCGCCGAAAACGGAACCATCCATAAACAGGGGTACTTCCCGCTCAAGGTCGCCCTGGCCTCCATGAGTCCCTACCCACTGGCCATGAACAACCTGGGTTTCCAGACCGTGTACCGCCTGTTCAACGAGCATCCCCGGGTGCGCTGCGAGAGGGTTTTCCGTTTCGACCACCAGGCTGAGCCAGACGCAAACTGGCTGTCTCTGGAAAGCGGGGCCCGGCTGCAGGATTTCGATGTGCTGGCTGTCTCGCTCTCCTATGAACAGGACTGCCTTAACCTGCCCGCCTTTCTTAAAGCGGCTGGGGTGCCGCTTTATGCGGCCGAGCGTTGGAGCGGCATGCCGCTGGTTTTTTGCGGCGGATCGGTGATTACCTCCAACCCGGAGCCGGTGGCCCCGTTCGTCGATGTCTGCGGCATCGGAGATGCTGAAATCCTGGTCAGGGAATTTATCCGGACCTGGCTGGAGGGTGCGCAAAGAAAATGGGACAGGGAACGCCTCTTGCTGGAGCTGGCCGCCGGCCCTGGATTCTACGTTCCGGTTTTTTACCGGATGGACGGTACCGGCAAATTGTCCCTAACCGCGCAAGAGCCTGAAAAAAAACAAGTTCCGGCTATGGTGGAAAGGCAAACCGCGCTCCTGGAGGAAGAGCCTGCCCACAGCGTGGTGGTCTCACACTCCACCCATTTTGCCGGAATGTATCTGGTTGAGGCGGCTCGCGGCTGCGCCCGGGGCTGCCGCTTCTGTCTGGTCTGCAGTATCAACCGGCCATTCCGCGCCGTGAATGCGGACAGGGTGATCCGGCTGCTCGAAAATCGGCCCGCGGCAGCCAGGAGTGTGGGTCTGGTGGCGGCAAACCTCTGCGACCACCCCGAGCTTGAACGGATTGTCTTGCGGGCCGCCGAACTGGGCCTGCGCCTGGGGGCTTCTTCCCTGAGATTGGAAACCGTGGACGAAAGTATCTTGCGGGGTCTACGCGCCTGTGGGGTGCGAACGGTGACTCTGGCCCCGGAGACGGCCGCCCCCGGGCTGCTGGACAAGATCGGAAAGCGCTATGACCCGGCATGCCTGAACGAGGTGGCGCGGCAGGTGAATAAGGCCGGCTTCGATCGGCTTAAACTTTACTACATGATAGGCTTGCCCGGGGAGGAATCTTCCGACCGCCAGGCGATTGTCGAACAGATAAGAGAAATCAGAGCGCTCTCGCCGGCAAAGCTACGACTGAAAATCAGTATAAACCCGTTTATCCCCAAACCGCAGACCGTGCTGCAGGATGAGCCGATGGCCCGGGTTTCCTTAATTAAGGGAGCCATAAAGCAGATCAGGCGTGGCCTGGCATCCACGGCAGGGCCCAGGGTCCGGCTGCAGGTGGGGGCGGTGGCCCAGAGCCTGGCCCAGGCGGCGATCTCCCAGGGAGACCGCCGGACAGCCGAAGCCATCGAACGCGCTTGCCTTAAAGGAGAAAGATTCCTCGATGCGCTTGCCGCCGTGGGAATCGATACCGCCGAGCTGCTGCACCGAAAAAAAGACCCCGCTCGCCCGCATCCCTGGCAGGTGCTCGAAAGAAAAATCTGATCGAGAGGCGGCGCTTTTCAGGCTGGCTGTGGTTGGAACCCGGAGAGCTTTATCGGAATGGACCGGTTGCCGGAAAGGGAGTTCGAGGACAGGCGGCACCGGGTGAAATCGGTGCCGGAAGCAAAAAAGACGCAGTTTAACTGGCTTTCAACACAAGTCCGGAACGGATGCAGCGGGTGCAAACCCGCATCCGGCGGTTAGTACCGCCCACAGTGACCCTGATTCGCTGCAAGTTGGGTAAAAAACGTCGTTTTGTTTTATTGTGTGCGTGCGAGATGCTGTTTCCGCTTACAGGCTTTTTGCCGCACACCTGGCAGACTTTCGCCATCTTTCCTCCAGAAGGATATAAAGTTAAGCGAATAAAATAATTATTATTCTTAAAAAAGGCAAGAATTTCAAACCTTATCCGAAATAGAAAGATTTCCTTCCCTTAATAATTATGTTGAAAAAATCTTCTGCGGCTTTTTTTAATTATTTCCTTGTGCGTAAATACTTCGGGAAAACCTTTTAAAATGCCTGATTTTAAAATCTGTGCCGGTTTGTCGGTACATCCATCTGCCGGGCAAGAAGCGTGTTTTTCCGACACGCTGATGAAAAGAGCTTCGGTTGGCTGGTCCGGCAACTTTTATTTGACTTAAGCCGGGTAGATGGTTTATTTTTTGGCTTAATTAATATGGTGATCCTTCGTTTTATCTGAAAAATTCTTAATTGTACCTCGATACAACCTGAAGCGATTCCGAAAAACTCCTGATGGAGTGGTCTTTGGATCTTATAGAGAAAATCGAAAGCAGAAAAGCCAGAGTGGGTATCATCGGACTCGGCTACGTGGGTTTTCCCCTGGCCATGGAGTTCGCCGCAGCCGGTTTCGAGGTTACCGGTATCGATGTGAACCCCACCAAGGTAAAAGTGGTCAATCATGGCGGCAGCCATATCCCGGATGTTGACCCCGACCAGGTGTTTCCACTGGTTAAAAGCGGTAACCTTAAAGCCACCACCGATTTCGGGGTGCTGGCCGATTGCGATGCCATGTCCATCTGTGTGCCGACCCCGCTGAACAAGACCAAAAATCCGGATGTCTCCTTTATCCTGTCCGCCAGCCGGGAAATAAAAAAACACTTGCATCCCGGCCAGTTGATCGTGCTGGAGAGCACTACTTATCCAGGCACCACCGAAGAGCTGATTCGTCCAATGCTGGAGGAGACCGGCCTGAAAGTCGGCGAGGACTTTTTCCTGGCTTTCAGTCCGGAAAGAGTGGACCCCGGCAACAAGGTTTATACCATCCGCAACACGCCCAAAGTTATCGGGGCCTCCACCCCCGCCTGTCTGGAGCGGGCAAAGACGTATTACGAGCAAATAGCGGATAAGGTAGTTACGGTCTCCAGCACGGACGCGGCCGAAATGGTCAAACTCCTGGAGAACACCTTCCGCAGCGTTAACATCGCCCTGGTAAACGAGGTCGCTCTGATGTGTGATGTGCTGAACATCGATGTCTGGGAAGTCATCGAGGCCGCCTCCAGCAAGCCGTTCGGTTACATGCGCTTTATGCCCGGTCCGGGACTCGGAGGCCACTGCATCCCGATCGATCCCCACTATCTGTCCTGGAAACTGAAAAGTCTGAACTATTATGCCCGTTTTATCGAGCTGGCCGGTGAGATAAATTCGCGGATGCCGGACTATGTTGTGCTTAAAGTGATGGAGGCTCTCAACGGTATCGAGCAGAGTGTCAAAGGCTCGCGTATCCTGATACTGGGAGTGGCCTACAAAAAGGATATAGATGACGTGCGGGAGTCCCCGGCCCTGGATGTGTTCAAGCTGCTCCAGCAAAAAAGTGGCGAGGTGCTTTTCAGCGATCCGTTTGTCCATGAGCTGGCCATGAACGGCAAGGTGTATAAAAGTCAACCTCTCACGCCTGAACTCCTGCAAAGCGTGCAATGCGTGGTGCTCACCACCGACCACTCCTGTCTGGACTACGAGATGATTCGGAAAAACGCCCGACTGATTGTCGATACCCGTAACGCGTTCGGTTCCCGCGGTATTGTTTCAGATCGAATAATCAAGCTTTAACTGCCTCGAGGTATCTCCGGCGAACCCCAAGGAGGAGCTTTTTGGATCACAATTTTATAGATAAGATTATTAATGCCAGTCCCGAGGCCCAGGCCATCCTGGCGGTTCTGGGCTTTCTTTCGGTGGGCAGCTGGGCGATCATCGGCTGGAAGCTGATCCAGGTAAGAAGAGCGGAGCGTGAGCTGAAAGAGTTTCTTAAACAATTTCGCAAGGCCCGCGATCTGGAGCAGATTCAGCAGGCCGGTAGAGACAAGGTGCAATCCCCGGTCCAGGCGCTTGTCTCCGTTGCGGTGCGCGAGGTCCAGCAGCTGCGCAAGATTATCTCCGGAAAACACGAACGTAAAGGCGAATTCGATCCCACGGTAATGATGCGCGACAGCCTGCTTATGGCCATGGAGAGGACTGTATCGGAAAGCACGGCCAATCTTCGACGATATCTTACTTTTCTGGCTACCACCACCTCGGTGAGCCCTTTCCTGGGCCTTTTGGGTACGGTATGGGGAATTATGATCGCTTTCCTGGATATCGCCAACCGGGGCTCGGCCAATATCTCGGTGGTGGCCCCGGGAATCGCCGATGCTCTGGTTACCACCATCGCCGGCCTGGCGGTGGCGATCCCTGCGGTTATCGGCTACAACTACCTGACTAACCGCATCCAGAGGATTGTCGAGACCTGCAACAATTTTTCCCTGGAACTGGCCGGGATTATCTATAAAAGCAGCCTGAACATTTAGCCCTTTATGGTTTTATAAAATATGGGAGCCGGGACCAAAAAGCCCATGAGTTTTGACCTCCGCTTTTGAAAAAGTTACTCCGGGCTCCGCAGCATACCTAGACTTCATATTATAATCGAATTGAATCGGAAAATGTCTTTTTTCAGAAAAACACCAGGCAATGAGCTGATCTGCGAGATCAATGTCACCTCC
>CAZSTM010000320.1:0-5425 GCA_964609635.1 uncultured Gemmatimonadales bacterium | reverse complement strand
TTGAAGATAGCAAAACACCCCCGATGCCGAAAAGCTGTTTAAAAAATGTGTGGAAAAATCCACATTTGCTATTGACATATCCCGGGAAATATGATATATTAATGTGTGGAAACAGCCACACTTAATCTAAAAATGGAGCATAGAATGTTACCTCTAACCTCTGGAGAGCTCGAATTAATGCAGGTATTGTGGGAACACGGTTCTCTCAAGCCTGGAGAGATTCAGAAAAAGTTTCCCCGGCCGATCAGGAATGCGGCGCTGCGCTCGGTTCTACTGGTTCTTCTCGAAAAGGACCATGTTACTCGTGTAAAGTCTGGTAAAGCCTATTACTACAGAGCGAAAACCAGGCGGCAGCGGACCCTGAAGCAGACCATGCGCAATCTGGCCGATGTTTTCTGTGGAGGTTCCTCGGCGGCCCTGATTGCGCAATTAATCAAAATGGAAAAGCTTTCCAGGCAGGACATCCAGGAATTGCAGCGCATCACGGCCGATGAAGCAGAAAAGCATCATAAAGTAAAAGGAGGTAAAAAATGATATGGGATTGGATCGGACTGCAGATGGAATTTCCCACGTTATTTTCGATCATATGCAAAATCACCCTGATCCTGTGTTTCGGCTGGGGAATTCATTTCTGCCTGCTGCGGCATAATCCGCGCTGGCGGGTGCTGCTCTGGCGCAGTATAATTTGTGTCATTTTTCTCATTCCATTCGTTTCGGTTGCCGTGCCTGCCTACAGGGTAAACCTTTCTCAGGTTGCTGCATTCAACGACCGGATATCAACTTCCGCTCCGGCTGATATGCCGTCTTCCATACTCGGAAATTTACCCTGGCTGGCTATCATCTGGATTGCCGTTGCCCTGGTCTTTGCAGCAAGATTGCTGGTGACCTCGCTCTGGCTTAAGCGGATAGTCGCCTCATCCGTACCCGCACCGCTGCGAGCTCAAAAAGCATTAAAAAGGGTGGCTCGCAAGCTCGGCCAATACCGGGATATCGATCTAAGGTACTCTCCAAGGGTGGAGACGCCATTTATTTGTGGATTGAGAAAGCCGGTTATCCTGCTTCCCGAGCGGATGATCAAAAACGGTTTTGCAAATGAGAAGCAGGGAATCTTTGCCCACGAAGTGACTCATCTTCAAGAAAACGACCTGTGGTGGATGCTGATCATTCAATGGGTCCAGGTTCTTCTATGGTTTAATCCCTTGATCTGGCCTGTTCGTGAGATTCACAGCGGGGCCTGTGAAGATGTCTGCGACGCCGTTGCAGCCGACTACCTGGGAAATATTCAGGCATATTCACAAACCCTGGCACGAGTTGCGCTGGATTCGATTTCCACACCCAAGGTATATGGAGGAATCGCCATGATTAGAAAATCGGAAATCCACAGACGACTGGAACTGCTAAAGCGCAGGATCGGTGCATCTCCACTGACTAAGTCCCGCATCGGGATGTTTTTCCTGGTTGCCGGTATTCTGCTGGCCGTGATAAGCGGGTTTCAGTTGGTGACGGAAAGAAATTTGCTTTCGGAGGTTCTGGCTCAGGAAAGCCGGGAAGAGGCGGATGATTACCTTACGGTGGCCGAGGTGATGCCAAAATTCAAGACCGGACCTCCTATGCCTAAGATGCCTTCAGACATCGCCCGGGCCGGGGTGGATACTACTATGACCGTCCGGATTTTTGTCGACGAGAAAGGTGCTGTGGTACCTGAGCTGACCGGTGTAAAAGTCTCGTCCGGCTACCCGGAACTGGATAAAATTACCTTAGAGTGGGTTAAGAAAATTGAATTCCACCCGGCGCTCAACCTGGGCCGGCCGGTGAAAGTCCAGTTCGAGGTTCCCATCCAATGGAAAAGTAAATAGATATCTATTCCCTGATTTGCCACTTTTTATACCAGTAGCCGGAGACATACGCAACCAATACAATTCCTAATAAAGACCCGGCCGGGGCTCCGGGATAGGCCTGCAACAGACCCTGCTGTACGGCATGCAGGATGGTCATGGTTCCTACTATCAGGGGTATCGCAGCCAGATGGAACCGCACCACCAAACGGTACGCCAGCAGAATGACAACTCCGGCCGCCGCCCCGGAAATCAACCAGAACGGTATGCCGTTTATCGCCTGGCCTGCGCTGTTAATCAAGCCCAATAATACCAGCGCTACAGAGAACAGCACCTTCCTTCTGGTCCAGCCGTTCGAGAGCCGGTCCACGGCTACAAAAATAAACATAATCGCTATGGTCGCTATAATATATTTGCTAACCAGGTCTAAAGCGCCGTCCGCTATCGGCAGATAGGCTCTCAGGGAACCATAATCGGCCCAGAAAGGGCTCAGTGAGGGGACAGACTTTTCTACCGCGGTGGAAATCCCGGTAATCAGGACTCCCACCGAACACCCCAGTAATGCCGCCCTGGACAATTTCAATGGAGGCTGCTCACTTTTCCAACTATGGACAAAGCCGACCAGAAGCGCCATGGCCGCGGATAAAAACAGAGCGCCCACCACAGAAGAAACAATCGTAATAAGAACCTGGTTCATCAGAGGCTCGGCTGTAGAAAAGTGCGCGGCAGCGCTCGGCCATTCATTAATAAAGTCGATAATCCTCAGGCCGAACAAGGCTGAAAAAAAGGTAAAGAACACGGAAGCGGAGAAATTCTTGCGGCTCCAGCTCACCACGGCGACTATGGCACCGGCCAGGAAGATCAGAATTATCACCATTTGACACATGTTTCCGACAATCGAGGCCTTACTTCTGTTTTCACGCTCCTGCCTGGTCCATTCTTCCGGCACGTAGACCCAGCGGCCGTAAGATACCGCTTCATTCCCGGCGATATCCACGGAAACTCGCGCTTCACCTTTCGATAAGGGATAATTGATGGTATCGGCAAAGGTGAATACCCAATCCATACGCTCGGGGAGTTTTGAAGGTACCGCCGAGATTTCCTTGAGGTCCGTAATATTGTAATCGTAATTTGCCGCCAGCACCGAATCCACTATCGGGCGTGCTTCAGCCTCGGACAAGCTGTCTCCCGGCCTGGCTTCCGGCAGGCGGTGAGTTAATTTTACTCTTTTACCATCCTCGTAGATTGCTACCCGGTATTCCTCCGCCCGCTCGGCAATATCGATATCTTCCTCGAATTGTGCATACCTTACATACCAATAAGGAGAACCTAAATGTTTGTTCATCAGGTAGTCATAGTTCTCCTTGCCGCCCTCCTGCCAGACAAAGCGGTCCTGCTGGTTTAACGGGTCGCTTACATCGCTCAGCTCCCGCCAGGAATCCGGCAAGACAATGCTGCGTTCCTCCAGGGTTTTTCGAGCCAGCTCTTCTGCCTGGCCGCGTCCGAGGTTTACAGCCGGCGAGTTACTCTGGAAACTTGCTGCATAAATCCAGATAACCAGCCCCAACAAACCTGCCACCGGGAGCAAGCGTCCGGTCACCAAAGGGATAACGGCGGTTTCCTCGACCACAGGAGCCTCGACCGGTGGAGCCTCTTCCTTTACGGGCGGGCTCCAGGAACGGTTGAGGTTTTCTTCTGCAACTTCGCTCCACCGTCTGGCACGCAGCCTTGCACTAACTACCACCCACAAGGGAACCAGCGTTAAGAGAACGATTATCGCCTTGTCGACCCAGATTCCCGGAGCGGCGGAGACAAAAACAGGCAGGCCAATCGCCACCACATCAATCCCAAAGTGAAGAATGATCGCCGGCAGCAGGCCGAAGAAATAATAGAGCCCGCCGAAAATCAAGGAGGGAACGATCAACTCCACCAGGCGGGCATAGGCGGGCTGGTTGGCATAAGCTGCATGAGCTGCGCCAAAGACCAACGGCTGAATGATGAAGGCAGCCGCAATCCAGACCCGGCGGTGACCGAACCGCCGACCGAGGAGAACCGCGCCGGCAATGGGGACCGCTCGAAACATACATTCTTCTAAAAAGCCTGCCTGCAGAGAAACAGCAACGGAAGTCAGCCAGGGGAAGTAGGTGGCCAGGGTGTCGGGGTGAAAAAGCGGCCCTGAAGGCTGCCACCAGCCCAGAACATTCCTGGCGAGAAAATAAAATGCCACCTCAAAGGCAAAAAAGACCCAGATAAACAAGAAGCCGCTCACGGTTTGTCCCAGAACAGCCGGTGAGCTCGCCGTGTCGGTGGACCACAAACGCCAGAATTGAACGTGATTGGGGAAGGCCTTGCGGGAAAGGGTCTCTGCAGCCATGAATACTACAGTAAAAAAGATGCTCAAACCGACAAATATACCTAATACCATTACAAGATGATTCAACAGAAACTCACTGACCGGTACCGCAGTGTCATAACCCATCCACATCAACGGCAAAGTGTTGATATATGCAAATACCTGCAGAGAGGCCACAAAGACTCCCCAGAAAAGGGGCTTGCGCCAGACAACCCAACGCTGCCTCAGCAGAAAGAATAATCCGATGATGCATCCGCCGAGGATGTACAACACTGCCGCAACTATAGAGGCCCCAAAAGAGATAGTAGTATTGGTGGAGCGCATTTCTTCAAAACGCCGGTTAAATGCCTCGGGGACTTTTATAAAATGCCTCAGCCCGGTGAGCCTGTCGCCGCCGACTGTCAGGCTCAGGCGGTAGCGCCCCTCGCCTATCCGGACATCGGGCCGCTCATAAACGAACGTATGATCCATCCTTCCGCCGGGGCGAAGGTCCTGCGATTCCTCCACCATCTCGTAGGCTGAAAGGTCGATCCGCCATTCATCCGCGGCGGCCGCTTCCGCAATGATCCGTGCCGAATCGGAGGGTAAACTGGCCCCGGGCTCATCCTCGGGCAGCTTCTCCGAAAAACCGTAAGGCTCTCCCTGTGGGGTAAAGCGAAAATGAATTTCATTTATTTCACCCTCTTTAAAATGCCGGACCCTCCAGTTGTAGGGAGAATAGAGTCCCTCCTCTATCATTTTGCGGAAAGCCTCCTGGCCCCCGGCTTCTAGCTCGACGAAATTCTGGACTTGTCCGTCCACTCCGAAAGAGGCCGCTTGTTTATAGTCCTCGACAGCCCAATTATACTTTTCCGCCAGGTCCCGGGCCGAGTCAAAGGCGGATTTTCTATCCATCCTCAGATCGAGCGTTACAATGGGAAACGCCGCGGAAAAATACTTGAAAGTGAATACTACACATCCGACAAAAACAAGACTGAATAAGATCCAGAAAACCGGTTTCCTGAACATTTTTTTCTCCTGCGGCCTGGATGGGACTGATAGGATTGGGGGGAGATGCTCCCCTGCTTTCGGTAGTGATTTTTAAGCATTTCGCAACGAAAATAATCTTATTCAAATTAATATTCTATCATAACAGAACCGCAATGTAAAGACTTTATGTCAAATTAACAATTCGGCATATCGCTACATTAATTATTTTCATACCGCGACGATCGATTAGATTTGTGGACGATGGAAA
>CAZSTM010000319.1:0-5458 GCA_964609635.1 uncultured Gemmatimonadales bacterium | reverse complement strand
TCTGTAACTACTCTATTCATAATAAAAGGCTTTTTTTCTAATATACAAGGGGCGAGTTTCAACCGGAGCGCAGCGAACCGGAGCCATGCAAAGCATGGCGGAGATCCGTGCGTAGCACGACACATTCGCGCTTTCCGACAACCCGCCCTGATTTCTCGGTTTTGATTTTTGTGAGTCAAGATATTCTTCTATGGGTCTATTATGAATAGTTTTTTAAGTCGCAAAGTATATTCCAAGGAGGCAGAGCTATGTTGAAGCGAATTCTTGTACTGGTTTTCGGCCTGGTTTTCCTGAGCAGCAGTGCTGTTTTTGCGGTCCAGTCAGGCGAGAGAATCGACCGGGGGCTGATCGCCCTGGCCAAAGACCGGGGCGAGGTATTTGTCAGCTGGAGGCTGTTGAAATCCGATCCGGAGAGTGTCGGCTTTAATATTTACCGGAAAGAGGTTATAACGGGTGTTCAGCTAAAAGTAAATAATAAGCCGGTTGTCAATTCCACCAACTACCTGGATAAATCAGCCGCTCCCGGAACGCCTTACCGCTATCATGTGCGGGTGGTTATACAGGGCAGCGAAGGCGAGCCCTCCAACGAGTTTTTCGTGCGCGCCTTTCCCTTTAACATACCCTATGTGCAAATTCTTCTCCAGGGAGACTACACCGCCCGTAACGTGGCGATTGCCGATCTGGATTCCGACGGCGCCTACGATTACATAATCAAGCAGCCGGATTTCAACACGGACCCCTGGCGTGAGCCGGGGTACTGGAGACGCAGCAGGGAACCCTATAAAATAGAGGCCTATAACTCAAAGGGGCGCTTCCTCTGGCGCTATGATATGGGCTGGTCTATCGAATCCGGCACCTGGTATGCGCCTTACATCGTGTATGATCTCGACTGTGACGGGCGGGCCGAGCTGTACGCCAAAGCAGGTGAAAGCGATTCCAGGGAAATAGACGGTCACGTGCTGTCCGGGCCTGAGTACCTGGTGAAAATAGACGGTTTAACGGCGGAGGTGGTAAAAAAGATTCCGTGGTTCAACCGCGAGGGTTTCGACACCATCAGCCATCTGACACGAAACTTCCTGGCTGTCGCCTATCTGGACGGCGAGAGACCTTCCCTTATTATGCAGCGGGGGACCTACGGGATCATCAAGACCGGTGCTTTCGATGCCGAGTTGAATCGGCTCTGGTACTGGGAGGCCTCCGGCGCAGATGAGAAATTCCAGGGCCAGGGCCAGCACGGTCTGATTTCCGCCGACATCGATCAGGATGGGCGGGATGAGCTGGTTATCGGATCGGCGGTGATCGACGATAACGGCAAAGGACTGTGGGCTACGGGCCTGGGCCATCCCGATGTAGGGTATGTGGCCGATATCGACCCGCAAAGGCCGGGGCTGGAAATATTCTACGGGATCGAGCCGGCACGGGACAAGAACGGCGTGTGCCTGGTCGAGGCCGCAACCGGGAAGATTATCTGGGGTTTCCAGGGCCCCACCAAGCATGTTCACGCTCAGGGGATGGTAGGCGATATCGACGACTCTCACCCCGGTATGGAATGCTACGCCGGAGAAAGTGACCGCAGCCAGTTCTGGCTGTATTCCGCACAGGGCAAGAGGTTGTCCGACAGGAGTTTCGGCAGCCTCTCGCCGCGAGCCGTCTGGTGGGATGCCGACCCCCAGAAAGAAATAGTATGCAACGGTGAATTGTTCGATTACCAGGGGAGCACGATCCGGAAAATTGAGGGAAAGGTGATCGGCATAGCAGATTGTCTGGGCGATTGGAGAGAAGAAATAATCACCAGTCTTCCCGGCGAGATACGTATTTATTCGACCACGATCCCAACTGAAACCCGGCGCACTTGTCTGATGCAGGACAGGCAATACCGCCTGGGTGTGACCGCGGCATCGATGGGGTATTACTATCCTCCGCAGCTCGGGGGAGTATCCATGCCCTGAGCCAAGGGCAAAGTTTGCCGTGGTGCCTTGGTGTCTTTGTGGTTAGAAAAGAAAATGTGAGCGACCTTCTTAAGAAGAATAAACGGGTAAGAATCTAAGGGAGGTACTTACCTTGTTCTAAATCATCGATCAGAGTCTCGATAATACCTGTTTGTTCCTCCCCGAATTTCCATTCTTCGATTTTCTGCGGTGTCAGGAGTTCTTTTAGTTCCGGAAGCACCAAGAGATCCCTTGCCTGTTCGCTTTCCATCGACATATTTATAAAGGCTTCTTCATCATGCCTTTCAAAAAAGCTCTTCAGGCCTTTTTCACTATCGCCTTCTATTTCATTAAAGTAGCTTCCGTAAATATGCAAAGAGCTGCTGTAGTCGGCGTAACTGCCCACTCCGGTTTTCCTGCCGCTTTTTTTCTCGATTAATCTGGCTAGATGGCCCTGTAAAAAAGTGATTCCAATGACATTATCGGGCCAGGCCTTGTACAGGTCTCTTGAGCGCCAGGTTGTATTCATGTTAAGCACGAGATCGTTATTATCGATTGCAACGGCTCTTAACTGGATTTCCCTCAAGCAAGGCACATCTTCCTTCAAATGGTTGTCAATAAACGGTATTGCAGTGGTCATAACCGCTCTGCGCGAATAAGGGGTTTCAGCGATACGGGCAACGGCAAGGTCTATTTGGTTTATGGTATGTTTATCTAATAAATCCAAAAATTCCTCCCTCAATTCAGATATTTTTAATTCGGTATCATCTTTATGATTTTCAACAGTCATTTTTAAGACAGTTTCCAGAGAGAGATATTTCTTGAGTCTTCCGGAATAGGTATAAGGCCACCTTTGCTCCTCGGGAACGCCGCCCTTTTCAACTGCCTCAATCAGCTCTTTCATGGATAACACTAAATGATCCTTGGCTCCCATTATCTCGGCTATATATGCTCCTATTTCAGAATGAAGAATCGGGGGATAACGAGGCTCTTGCCAGGGGTTTTTAATTTCAATCAGGACCCGGGCATCCCTGCTCGGAGGATCGATAAATTCTCCTCTTTCATTTTTTTTATCGTATTCCGTTCTGATTCTTGCGCCGTGCTCCCAGACAGCCTTCACCGCCCGGTAATGCGCCTGAGGAACAGAATCGGCCACCACGTGCAGTGTCGGTATGCGGCCTTGTTCCGCCGGATTGTTTTGCATCTAAACCTCTTCCGCTGATTACAAACTGAAATAAGATACCTGTGCCTGGTTAGACCATATGTTTACCGCTTTCAAGCTTTTCTTTCACCTGGGTTCCATCGCCACAGGCGGCGCCAGGATGCGCTCCATGAAAAGTTTATTCAGCTCAGGCCCCTGTTCTTCGGTGATCTCGCGGCCGAACACTACCCGTCCCTCCGGATCTTCCTCGATGGAAATATCTATGGCTTTGTATTCTGTTCTATAGAGGCGCGTGGGAACGGTTATGAAGAAATTACCCCGGTAGGTCGGAAACCACCCGCCAAGAAGGTAAGCCAGGGTGCACAGATCGGCCAGATGCGGATATTCGCTGTGATCCGGCTTATTTTTGTACCAGAGGTCGATAGCCTGGGCCAGGTAATCGGTGGTGGGAAGCCCGGCTTTTCGGATGCGCTCCAGGCTTTCAGCTCCCACAACGCCGGCATACCTGATGTTCCTCAATCCCAGAAATACCCAGGGTACTTCCGAGCGTAGCGTGATTGCAGCCGCCACCGGGTCCACAGCGAGATTATGACTGCTGATAATGCCTTTGAGCTTTCCGGATTCTTCAGGGTATCGTACCAGGAACTGGCCTGCGTTGGTCATGGAGCCGAAGGTCAAAAGATATATCTGGTCGGGGTATTTCCTGGCCAGGTGGGCGATCAGCTCATCCGCCCGAAGCGGGTTTTCCTGTTGTAATCCTTCCTCGCTCGGGGCCAGCTCGCCTTGTGTCACCCCGCCGGTACCCGGCCAGGGCGGGTAATCCTCCAGCGGCATATCCCAGACATAGCCGGCGGCTACCGGAATTTCCGGCCTCCCGTAAAGCTGGGTCAGCTTCCGGGTAATCCGGCTTCTTGTCTGCACGTCACCATCCACCACCGTGATTGCCAGAACCTCGAACTCAGGCGAGTTGAGAGCAAAGGCGGTTACCAGAATATCATCGATATCCTCACCGATATCCGTGTCTATGATGATCTTTTTTCTGGCGGTACCCTGTGAAAGACTGCCGGAATTCTCCTTTAGCATGCTCTTCGATTTGGTATCTTCGACGCCGCAGTCAGAGATAAAAGCCACTGTTGCCGCCGTCAGCAAAACACGGAAAAAGAATGATTTGCCCATGGTTCACCCTCCCCGGCCAAAGTGCTGAATTGTGAACAGAGATGGTAGTATGAAAGCCTGAAATCAAAATACACTTTCGCAGCCAAAGTACAAGTGTGAAGTAAATGATCATTACCAAAACAAAGGGCTTGCCGTTTCCGGCAAACCCTAGATATTAATTGCGGGCCCGATGAGACTTATTTTTCGACTTTTTGGCCCGGATGCCGGAAGGAGATAATCTATCCAACGAGCCAAATCATATCCTCGCCTTAAATATCACCACCCATCTATTCATTATCCAGCAGCATCTCGGCAAACTCTCCCCAGTTCTGCTCATCTGTCTCTACCTGGGCCGTGATAACGGTCCTGTTTTGCAGTCTCGCCGAGGAGGGCACTTTAACTTTAAAAGAAATCGATCCCTCACCCTTGCCGTCAATAGTCAGCCTCCCCTCGGGCGGGTCGGCATTCCAGCCCTCCGGCAGGCGCAGCGATACGAGAGCGTTCATCGGCCCGGCCAGGTGGTTGCGGATTATTAGCTCGGTATTGAATTCGGTACCCGGTTTTATGGTAGCAGTATAGGGGTAAAAATGTATCCAGTTCGGGTCGAAACCGAGATTCGGGTCCTCGTACGGAAGAACTTCGGCCACCGCCGCGATCCGCTTTTCAATGTTCTCCAGGTTCTTCAGGTACACCTCCCGGTTGCCCGGCCTGGCGCCTGAGTGGGCGAAGAGCAGGAGTTCCGGATCGTGCCCGGCCAGCCTTTTCAAAGCCTTGATATATCCGCCTTCGGGTTCGAGCAGATAATAGTTCAGGAAAGTACTGATGCCATGGAGCCTGAGGTTTCGGCGGTGAAGCTGGATGTTGTCCAGTGCGTAGACATCGGTATCTCCCATAAAAAACACTTTCTTCCCGTCCACTGTGCCGGTCATTGCCTGGTGGTACATGGTCTGTCCCGGGAAATGCATCACCGTGAACTCGTACTCCTTCCAACGAATCATCTCTCTTTCGTGAATCACCCGGTCTGCTGCTATCTTTTCCGGAGCCAGGCAGCACAGGTTGTAACGGGAAGGGTGTTCGAGTATATCCACCATGTTCTCGAAGACCCAGACCGAGGTGCCGAAACGCTGCTTGAGATCGGGAATTCCCCGGATATGGTCCTCGTGGAAATGGCTCGGGATCACCACGTCCACTGTCTCGATTCCCAGCGCTCGGA
>CAZSTM010000318.1:0-5482 GCA_964609635.1 uncultured Gemmatimonadales bacterium | reverse complement strand
CCCCGACCAGTTATAAATAAACCCGGATTCACCATATAAAGATTGAAAATGGTTTTCGAAACCGGCCTAAGATATTAAATTACAAGGAAAACCACGCATTCAAGAGGTGAGATATGGGTCAACCACAGGGTGAAGGTCTAAAGGTCGGTTTTGATAGTAGACTCAGGCTTGAATTTCATGATTCAAAAGTGACTACAGATGCAGGTCTTCTTGCCTATCGTGAACTGGATGAGGTATTGGGATTATTCGATTCAGTACGCAACGTTTTGAGCGATAGATGAACCGGACGCAATATCCAGTACGGAATAGAGACCCTTTTCGCCAGTCAGTTTACAGTCGTCTTGCTGGATACGAGGATGTTAATGATGCAACCCGGATGAGCAAAAACCCCGTAATGAAAGCCATTACCGGGAAGAAGAAAGTCAAGAAGAATGCTGCCAGTGCAAACTCGATAGGCCGATTTGAAACAGAGATGCTGACGATGACGGAAAACATCAAAGCACTATCGAGATGCAACGGCAGGTGGGTACAAAAGGCAATAGGAAAGACGAAGCACCGGCGCGTAATTCTCGATGCAGATAGCTCTAAAAGCGAAGTCTATGGCGATCAGGAAGGCTCAGAGTACAACGGTCATTTTGGCTGTGTATGCTATCATCCCTCATTTTGCTTTAACCAGTTTGGTGATTGCGAAGGAGCAATGCTTCGTCCAGGCAATGTCCATAGTGCGGACAGGTGGCGAGAACTTCTGGAACCAATTTTCATGCGATACGAAGATAGGAAAATCAGAATGTATTTTCGAGCTGATGCCGCCTTTGCCAAGCCAGAGATTTATGAGGACCTTGAGGAAAGGGGCATTCTGTATGCCATCCGTCTTCCGGCAAACGATGTATTGCAAAGGCTAATTCAACACCTGCTGACTCGTCCTGTGGGACTTCCTCCTAAGAAGCCGATAGTTTTGTAAGATGATTTCAAATATCAGGCAGCCATTTGGGATAAGCCTCGACGGGTGGTGGCTAAAGTAGAATGGCATCAGGGTGAACTTTTCCCACGGGTGGGTTTCATTGTGTGACTAATATGAGTGCCAGGGTCAAAGGCGTGGTTCATTTCTACAACGGTCGGGGAACTGCAGAACAGTGTATTAAGGAAGGAATGTACGCCCTGAACTGGACGAGACTGTCTTGCAAGAATTTTGTCTCGAACCAGGTGAGACTCGGTCTTTTCGTTCTGGCTTACAATCTGGGTAACTTTTTGCGACGGCTGGTTCTGCCACGGGAAATCAAACATTGGTCACTTCGCACTCTTCTTACGAAACTGATAAAGATAGGTGCGAAGGTTGTCAGGCATAGCAAGTATGTCACCTTTCAGATGGCCGAAGTGGCTGTTAGCAGAAAGCTGTTTGCTGAAATCCTGCTCCGAATTGATCGATTGCGATGTTGCTCGGCGTAAAATGCTGCTCTCTGTATGAACTGTGGGAAAATAGTCTCTATTTTCCAACTCAGACCTGGAAAATCATTGATACTCACGATGAGAGTGGATAATTTATTGTAGAAACACTGGAAAACTACCGATGCAAGCCGGGAAGAACGAAAGTTTTCGCTCAGAATCGAAAAAGAAAGCCATCTGTAACTGTTTCAATTTTGATATGGTGATTTCGGTTTAAAGGAATTGAAAATGAACAACACAACAACAATTCTGATTGTGGATGATCAAAGATTGCCTCGTATACTTTTAAGCACGAGTTTGAAAGAGGTAGGCTTCATCGTTTTGGAAGCCGATAGCGGCAAGACAGCCTTTAAACTGCTACGGGAACGGCCTGTTGATGTGGTACTCGTAGACCTCATCATGCCGGAAATGGATGGCTTTCAGGTCCTCGAGCAAATGAAAAACGATGATCTTCTGCGTAATATACCCGTGCTGGTTATCTCAGCAAGCGAGGACATGGAGAGTGTCACGCGGTGCATCAAAATGGGAGCAGTGGATCATATCTCCAAGCCTTTCGATCCGGTCCTGCTGCACGCTCGGGTTTGCTCTGCTCTCGCCATCAATCGAGTGCAAGAAAAAGGGGGAAAGCAGCGACTCGCAAGAGCTGCTCCAGAGGATCCTGAAAGTCCGGGACCTGAAGAGTCGCCAGGGGAATCGGCAGCGCCTGCAGACTAAGCGTAATTGGACAACCTAGGGAGGGTCATTCTGGGGTTCACCAGGACTCTCTTTCATTGGATACTTCCCTAAAAGAAACAGTCCGTTGTGGTTGGGCTGTTATTTGTGGTGTTGATTCGATGGCGTGACCTGCCTCCAAAGACCTTACCATTAATAAAGTTACATAGAATATCTGCTTTAAAGTTTTGTATAAGCAGATACTTTAACTTTTCCTTTCCAGAACAAATTTTCAACCTGATCTGTTAAATAATTTTTCACATACCTTGATTAACTTCAAACAACGCATAAGATTTTTACAAAGAATAAAAAATGAATTATTGGGAATTGAATTATGCAAAATTTTGAAATGAACCTGATGAAATATTGCATAACTTGTGGGGCAGTATATTGCCATGAAAAAGGTAACGTAAACTAAATTGTGGAAATTTGCTCTTGCCAAAAAAAGGGGTTCATCCAGTATTTGGTTCGACCAAAAACCCTATACCAGGAGAAACCCGAATGGAAGCAAGAGCGCTCCCACAGGAAGAGAATTTACTGGAATTAGTAGAGAACATCCAGCTAAAAGTATGGTCAGAGATCGATACAAAGATCATCGGTTTAACCAGGCAACTCATCGAGGAGCTGCTTGAGGAGAAAGTTAAACAGTTCATTAGCGCAGAGCGCTACGAGCGAACAGAGAAGCGTACCGGATACCGTAACGGTTATTACCAGCGTGATTTATTAACGAAGTACGGCAATGTAGAGGGCATCCAGGTACCCCGGGTTACCGGTTCGCCGGTGGAGCACGATGTTTTCGACCACTATCAGCGCCGGGCCACAAGTATAGACGCGGCTATTGGCTGCCTGTTCCTCAATGGTATTTCAACGCGCAAGCTGCGGAGCATTGCCAGGGACATTTTCGGCCGTCCGGTGAGCGCACAGACAGTTAGTAAGTGCACTGCTTACCTGGAGGACGAGCTTAAGCACTACCAGGAGCGGCCTTTAATCGATGATGTCGAGTTCCTTTTCCTGGACGGTATCACCGAACGGGTTCGGGACATATCGGTCGAGAAAAGGGTCATGCTCTGCGCCTACGGTATCCACGCCGGAGGCCGGAGAGAAATTCTCAGCTTTCGGATGACCGATGTAGAAGACTTCGCCTCCTGGCGAGGGTTCCTAGTTGACCTCAAATCCCGTGGCCTGCTGGGCAAGCGGCTGATGTTGATCACCACTGATGGCAATCCGGCACTGCTCAAGGCACTGAAGGAGATTTATCCGTTTATCAAGACTCTGCGCTGTATAGCGCATAAGCTGCGCAACGTTGTGGTCAAGCTCAAGCGCAGCCAACAGGAACCCTGCATGAGAGAACTCAGGCCTATGTTCGCTACCGGCAACCGCAAGGAAGCTGTGAAAATTTTTAAAGCTTGGCGCTCCAAATGGATCGTCGAGGCTGAAGCCGCTGTGCGCTGCATGGATAAAAACCCGGCCGAATGCCTACGGTACTATGATTTCGACAAATCATTGTGGAAGTCTATTCGAACCATCAACATCCTCCAACGTACCTTCAGAAAGGTGTACAGACGAACCAGGCCTATGAACCTGCTCCCAAACGCTGATAGCGCAAACCGTATCTTCTATGGAGTAACCAAAAACCTCAACCAAAGCTGGAATAAAAACCCTGTTAGTGAATTTCCACAATCAACTTGACATTACCAATAAAAACATTTAGGGTGTGTATTAAAAACTGGCTGTCTTTGAATCTAATCGTGTTTTTTTCTGTGAATAATACAGGTTAGGCAAATAATTATACCTGGGTTTGGAAGTTAGTCAAGATGAAATTTTCCGGAAATGTCTTTCGACAACTTATAAGAAAAAGCGGCCGCAAATAACCGGTTTTGCCGGAGCACGACAAATTTATTCCCATATATTTTAAAAAACGATACCAGAGAAATTTAAAAAGGTCAATACCCATTTTATTTCTTTTAATCTACGGAAACCCCACGATTCTTTGGGTAATTCTGTCACGTCTATGTGAGATGGTCTAAGCGCGTGATTGACAGGTTCCACTGCCCTGTCATACGTTGGCTTGCACAGGTGAATTGAATAGCGAGCGCATGTTCCCGCCGTTTACTGCGGGAAAAGCGAGCGAATTATGAATAATCAAGAATACTTGCTTAACAATTGAAAATTCTCCGGGCACTTGGGCGCGGGGGAGTCTTCAATAGTTAGAGAATAAGAAACCTCGCTTGATATCCGTTTCGCACCACTTGATTTATTCTGTATTGAGTAATACAGTTACTGAGTATTAATTGTTATTCTAGCAGTGCAACTGGCCGGTAAGTTTTAAGGAAATAATATGAGTTTCGAAAGCGTGATATTATTTTCGTGGTGAGACAGATGAAGATTTCCACCCGTTTTGTTCTTTATTTTCTAGTCGTTGCAGTCGTCCCGGCGCTGATCATCGGCTACTTCAGTCAGCGCTCCATGGTAAATATCGGCTCACTTGCGATATCTCAGAGCACTGAAGCGTTGAAGAGGATGGGGGAAGAATCTATCCGTCAGAAAGCCCGTGATGTCGCACGTCAGGTTGAAATTTACCTGTACAGCCATCCAGACGCCTCGGTGCAGAATCTCCAGCGAAGTCCCGAATTCCTGAGAATAGCCTGCCAAAAGGTTGGTGAAACCGGATACACCGCCCTTTGGGAGACCCGGACAGCCATTACACGCTTTCATCCTAATCCCTCCCTGATTGATCACGACATGCATGACTTTGCTGAAACTCTGCCCGTATTCTGGGCTTTGTTCGAGCGAAGCTTGGAAGGAGAGGAGGCTGGGGGCTATTACGACTGGCTAGACCCTGACAAGTCGCTACGGAAAAAGTACATGTTGACTACACCGGTTCGACGTCAGATTCAGGGTCTGACCTTGATGGTTAGCGCGACCACTTACATTGATGAGTTCTATCAACCTGTCCACTTGACCCGGGATAGCATCCAGCAGCTCTTCGTGAGAGCCACTCGCCACCAATGGTTACTTTTACTATTAACCGCTTTTTTCACCGTGATACTCGCCCTCTTATTTTCCCGCCGGCTGACATCACCCTTACTCGAACTGGTTAAGGCAGCGAAACGAGTGCAGAAGGGGCAACTGGATCAACCGGTCGAAGTACAAAGTCAAGACGAACTGGGTATACTGGCAGAAACATTCAATGCCATGATGGATAGTGTCCGCGTCTCTCAACGCAGACTGGTGGAGCATGCAGACAGTCTGGAAAAAAGATTAGCCGACATTATCGATTTTTTCCCGGACGCTACATTCGTTATAGACCGGGAAGGCAGGGTTATCG
>CAZSTM010000317.1:0-5494 GCA_964609635.1 uncultured Gemmatimonadales bacterium | reverse complement strand
GGATCAGCATGTACGCGATGGGCCTGGTGCTGGAGAACTTTTTCGGCTGGGATTTTGATACCAGTATCTGGCTGACCGCCATAACCGTAGCGGTCTATGTTACCGCGGCCGGGCTGACCTCCGCCATTTTCAATGAGATCGTACAGTTCTTCCTTATCTGGGCCGGCTGCCTGCTGATACCAATCCTGGGGCTGATAGAGGTGGGCGGCTGGGAAAAGCTGGCGGTAATCGTGCAGCAGAAAGTCGAGTTGTATGCCGCAGGCGCACCCGCGCTTGACCGCCTGCATATCTGGTCCACCATGGCCTCTCCCACCGACAATCCCATGGGCATGCACTGGCTGGGGATAGTGATGGGCCTGTGTTTCGTGCTTAGCATGGGCTACTGGACCACCGATTTCCTGGTAGTCCAGAGGGTGCTGACCGCCAAGGATATCAGGAGTGCCAAGATGGCGCCGATACTCGGCTCCTATTTCAAGATGGCCATACCGTTTATAGTGATCCTGCCCGGGCTGATAGGTTTCGCGGTGCTGCCCCAGCTGGTTCCCGAAGGCCCGGGCGTAAAAGCCACCGAAAGCTACAATGCGGTCCTGCCGCTGCTGATGCAAAGGTACTTCGGGCCCGGCATGATAGGCCTGGGAGTGATCGCACTGATTGCCGGGTTCATGAGCGGCATGGCCGGCAATGTAAGCGCCTTCGCCACGGTCTGGACTTACGATATCTACCGCTCGCTGATCCGCAAAGACGCCCCTGACAGGCACTACCTGAAAATGGGGCGCTGGTGCACGGTGCTGGGTGTGCTGATCTCGATTGCCACAACCTATATTGTCAAACATTTCCACAGTATCATGGATTACATGCAGGCCTTGTTCAGCTTTTTTATCGCACCGCTTTTCGCCACGGTGCTCCTGGGCATGTTCTGGAAACGCACCACCGCCAAAGCGGCTTTCTGGGGACTCTTGCTGGGGATGTGCACCTCGATCGGGATTTTCCTGGCCCTTAAGTTCAAGCTTATCGACCCGAGTTATGTCGCCATGAACAAAGATGCCAGCACCATGGCGGTAAACATGTGGCAGGCCATCTGGGCTTTCCTGGTCAACTTTACAGTCACGGTGTCCATTACTTTTTTTACCAAACCCAGGCCGGACCATGAACTCGAGAAGCTGGTTTACGGGGTGAGCGAGGTTCCCCACGAGGGGCCTGGCCGCTGGTACCGCAAACCCGCGTTCTGGGCCTGGATCAGCTTTGCCATCTTTGTCTGGCTTAACCTTGTTTTCTGGTAATTACAACTCGATGACCAACGAACGCAGACAACTCAGCATCTGGTTTCTGGTGGGTGTCATTCTGGTAGTCTACGGGATTACCATTATCGGCAGCGGCTTTTACAACCTGGCCCATCCGCCTGACGGGGTGGTGGGCGCTGACCTTCACCTGGACCTCTGGTGGGGCTTTGTTCTGACCGCCGGGGGGGCGGTGTTTCTCTGGCGCCAGTGGCCCCGGAAAAGCTCCGGTTAATCCGGCGTGTCAAAAGCCTGAAAGCCCTGCCCCGTGTATCTTTGCAGCATAAGAGGCGGGCGGTGGTTTCAAGGCCCTCTAAAGCAATGCCGCCCTAAAAACCTCCCGCCAGGTTTTTTGCCAGCGGCAGGCTGAAATAAATCAGGATCGCCGCCAGGATCAGCAGGAAGACTATCCGGACCCATTTGGAGAAATCTCCCGATGCCGGGCGGCCGCCGGTGAAAAATCGCTGTACGTTGCCGTAGAGGCGGCTGCCCCAACTCATTCGCGGCAGCCTGCCGTTTTCCTCCCCGGCCTCCTGCTCATCGTCGGTGTAGATAAAGCCGGTCAGGCTGAACTCTTCCCCTTCGACCGCCGCAGCCCCGGATGCTTCCGGGACCGATTGTTCCGCTTCCCGGGCAAACCCCCCTGGATCTTCAATCACCTGAAGCCCGCCCGGCCGGGCTTCCCCGGCAGAGGGCACCTTGCCGGAGACGGCATTTTCTACTCTTACGGCCAGGACATCTTTTCGGCCTTTTTTATTATAGCGCTCCTTGAGCTCTTCAAGCTGCGGCAGCACCTGTGAACCCCAACCCGCTTCGAAGGCGGCGAGATAAAAACGGGCCGCATTGTCATCCATCCGCTTGAAATGCAGCAAGCGGGGGATTGTAAATTTCAGGATTTTTTGCCGGTGCTCGGGATAGAGTGCCAGACAGCGTTCCAGAACCCGCTCACTCTCGAAGTTAAGGACATTGCGAGCGGTATATTCCCGCGACATCACCCCGACCAGCCGGTCATCCGGCCGCTCATGGTATCTTCGGCGCAAGTACTGAAAGCTTCTCTGGGAGAGCCCGGCCCGGCGGCTGTATGCGAAAATAAGAAACCGGTAAGTCTGGAGGTTCTCCGGTTCCGACTGAAGAACCTCCTCGTAGATAGTCAGAGCCTCGTCATCCTCGATGCGCATCCCCAGCAGGACTCCCCCGAAACGCCCGGCTAAAGCGCGCCTCAGCCTCTGCCGACTCCAATTGATAAAGTAGCAGCTCTCCAGGTAGCGAACCAGTCTGCGGTAGGCTTTGATCAGTATCTTGGGATGATACTGGGCTCTTATCCTGTTCAGTTCCGCACTCAGCGTCCGGTTGAAACGCCAGCGGCCCCAGAGGCTCATCGCCAGCGAGACCCCGACCAGGCAGAACAGGTAAGTCCAGGCGATCAGCCACCGGTCATCCACCGCGCGTCCGGCATAAAGCACCTCGTGAAACCAGGCCAGCACCCGGTAGGTTATGAATACGGCGGCGAAAGTTCCCAGCAGCAGCCGGGAAGCGATATATTTTAGAAAATGGGGCATTTGTCGATACTTAAGAAAACAGAAGTCAGGAGTCAGAAGTCAGGCCTGGATTCAAAAATTTCTTAAGGGTTTTATACTCTATCATCCGGCAACTGACGACTAACTACTTTTTTTCAATCGGTACCACGCAGATAAATTCGAGACGCTGCTGCTGCGAGGTGTTAAGGAACTGATGGCCCGTACCCGGCGGGACAAACACCACCGTGCCGGGAGACAGGCGGTGACGCTTATCGTTTAAAAGCACCTCGCCTTCTCCCTGCCAGACAAAGACCTCGTGTTCGCTTTCATGGATGTGCCGCGGCGATTGCCCGCCCGGCTCGATCTCGATCATGCGCATGGCATAGTTCTCGGCCCCATCGGCCTGGGAGATCAGCCAGCGTATTCCCGCCCCTTGTGCGCCGGGAGCGACGAAAGGCTCCAGCTCCACGGATTTATAGTCCACCCTCTTCAAAGCTCCCTCCTGTCGGTCTCAAATTGCAAAAGAATACCGGGAGTAAGTAAAACCGGGATATTCACCCGAAAATCTTTACCATCGCCGGTGTCCACCTCAGAACTCGAGCGGATCGAAAGCCGGGGTGTATGCCGTGGTATCGGTCAGTGTCCCTTTCTGGCGCAGTACCTCGAACTGCTCGGGCAGCAGCGGTACACTCATGCGATCCGAGCTCTCCGGATAGGTCGAGGACACCGGTATGCCGGTCCAGGAGTCTACTTCGATGAACTCTATCCCCGGAGGTATCGGAAAATCCTGTCTGGGCTTGCCCTCGGTGATCCTGGACATGAACATGCACCACATGGGAGCGCCTCCGCGCGAGCCTGTAACCCCGACCATGCTGCCGGCCCGTTCGAATCTCATTTCCCGGTTGTCATCGAATCCCACCCAGCATGCCGCGCTGATCCCCGGAGTAAAACCCACAAACCAGGAATCCCGGAAGTCGCTGGTGGTTCCTGTCTTGCCGGCGGCCGGCAGGCTGAAACCCATGCGCCGGATAACCGCCCCCGTGCCGTGGTCGACCACCGCGCGCATCATGTCCACCATCTGGTAGACGATCTGCGGGTTGGCTACATCGCGCCCCCGCGGAATGAAGTCGTAGATTATGTTGCCGCGCATATCCTCGATGCGCGTGATCGCATACGGCCGGTGATAGGTTCCCCCGGTGGCGAACACCCCAAAAGCGGCCGCCATCTCTACCGGGGAGACCCCGCCCGTGCCGAGGGCCAGGGAGGGAATGGGAATCAGCTCGCTGGTGATACCGAAACGGCGGGCGACAGCCACAACTTCATCCGGGCCGGTCATCCCGATAAGCTGGGCGGCGATGACATTACGGCTTTTTTCCAGGGCTTTTTTAAGGGTCATGCGGCCCATGAAATCCTGCTCGAAATTGTTCGGACTCCAGATATCCCCGTTGGGCAACTCGTAGCTTACCTGAGAGTCAACTACAGTGGAGGCTGGACTCAATCCCAGGTCGCGCAGGGACGTGTAATAGACGAATGGCTTGAATGCGCTGCCGGGCAGTCGGTTGCTTTGCACGGCCCGATTGAACTGGCTGGCATCGTAGTCCCTTCCCCCGACCATGGCCAGAATGGCCCCGGTCCCGGTCTCTACTGCGACCAGTGCCCCCTGGGGATAATTTTCCTTTGAGAGCTTATCGCTCTGTAGCTCATAGCCCGGCAATCCCAGCATGGTGTCCAGTCTTTTCAGTTGCGATCTCACCGCAGAGACCGCCGCCGCCTGTGTTCGCTCATCCAGAGTGGTGTAGACCCGCAGACCCCCGTAATACAGGAATTCCTCTCCGAAACGCTCGGTGATCTCTTTCTGCAGGTAATCCAGAAAATAGTTCGACCTGCCGGTGGCTTCGGTGTAACGTTTGAGCATCAACTCCTCTTTCTCGGCATCCAGGCGTTCGGTGCCAGAGATCAGGCCCAGCTCTTCCATCCGGCGCACGATCCACAATTGGCGGGTGCGGGCCCGCCCGGGATAGCTGTAAGGGTTGTAGAGACTGGGGCCGTTGAGGATAGCTATCAACAGCGCCGACTGGGCCAGGCTCAACTGGTCCGCATGCTTGGCGAAATAGACCCGGCTTGCCGCCTCCACCCCGTAAGCGCCGCTTCCAAAATACATGTTGTTGCAATAGGCCTCGAGGATCTCATCCTTGCCGAAGGAGTATTCCAGTTGAAGAGCGAGAAGTATCTCCTTGAGTTTGCGGGCGTGGGTCTGTTCGAGGCTGAGAAAAAAATTGCGCGCCAGCTGCTGGGTTATGGTGCTGGCACCGCTTTCGATCCTGCCGGCCCTGAGATTAAGCCACATGGCCCGCAGAATACCCTTTTTGCTGATACCCGAATGCTCATAGAAGTCCGCATCCTCGGCTGCCAGGAGTGCCGAGACAAAGTTCCGGCTGATCCGCTCCAGGGGCACACGGTTTTTCTCGCCCATGGTTGCCAGCGACTGGCCGGTGTTGGAATAAAATTCGGTCTGGGTGTTCAGCACCAGCTTCTCCAGCCTGTCCGGCAACTGGGGAAGGTCTTTGCCCATGGTGACCACAATCACCACTCCCAGGCAGAAACCTACGATCACCCCGATGACCGCCAGGTAGAAAAGGGCTTTTATGAGCTTGATTAATATCATTTTCTCTAGTATACAGAAGTCGGAATAATACCATG
>CAZSTM010000316.1:0-5501 GCA_964609635.1 uncultured Gemmatimonadales bacterium | reverse complement strand
CAGCCACTTGTGCAGCCATTCCCTGGTAACGCTCATCGAAAAGACCGGCATCAGGCACATGTCCAGGTAAACATTGGCATAGTTTTTCACCATTGCCGTAAGCTCGCCCATGTAGGGAAACCCGCCGTGGAAGATTACAAATTTGGTTTTCGGATATTTCTGGAAAAGGTTAAGCAAAAGCGTGGGCCTGGCATTGGTTATGTCGTTGCCGGGCCCCAACTGGGCGCCGGTGTGGATCTGTACCGGCAGGCCGTGCTCGCCTGCCAGCCGGATGACCTGGTGCATCATGAAATCCTCCAAAGGCTTGCGCTCTTCTCGCTCAAGGGGTCGTTCCAGGACCTGCCGGAATACCTTTTCAGCGGTTTCACGGGGAGTGTCCTGAAAGAGAATTATACGGTCATAGGCCATGGCTGATTTCAGCCCTACATAGTAGCCCTGCCTGATTATCTCCTCGAAAGCCTTCTCCAGCGCTTTCAGGTGGTCGTCCAGGGTCCGTATCTGCATACCGTACTTTTCGGCGATGGCCCGGATGTCCTCGGGCGAGGGCTGTACAAAATTGTCCTCCAGAGTGAAATCATCGAAACGCTTGACCCTCACCGTGCCAGGCGGCGGCCCCTTTTCCAGACTCGAATCGACCCACACTATCTTGTCCAGGATCAGAAGCTCGATACCCGCCCTCTGGTGGAGTATTTCACGCCGTATGCCGGGCTTGTTTGCCGCGATTATCTTCCGGTTAAGCTCGCTCCAGGTGGATTCTCCGATATCCTCCACGCCATGGATATCCCTGGCGGCTATTCTAACGGGCAGGGCATAAGAAGTATATTTGGTTGCCTCCCAGTAAGGAGCCAGCCTGGCCCATCTTTGCCGGTCATCGTTTTTCGGATCGGAGATGAACACCCGGTCTTCTTCGGTCAGCCCGGCGGCCATCAGGTCGGAGTCCGTATTCTGAGTGAACCCCCAGGGCTGAACTATCCAGAAGAAAAGATCGGCCCGGCTGCTCAGGCGCAGCTCTTCGGTAACCTGGTGCTCGTGGGTGTCGATCAGGCGGATCGAATCCACTGCGGACTTTATTCGCCGGTAAACAGGTGAGTCTCCCATGCGGCCACCTTCCTCTCCGATTACTGCTGCGAAGGCAGATATCTGTAGTAGTAAAAACGAGGTTATGAGGAATATCAGGACTCTTACCGGGCCTTTCCTGAGATTAAGCATATTGTCTCCCCGGAGCTTTCAAAATTTTTCGCAGACAGGGCCTAGAGGCCCGGATACCACTTAAGAGCATTGTCGCAGTAGATTTTCCTGAGCACTTTGGCCGGCAAGTCCAGGCCGCGGCATATGAAACCCTCTCCTACCTCCGGAACTTCTATCTTGTCGTCGGTGGCGAAATAGCGGTAATCCCGGGTATACACTTTCTCGAACTTTTCGAGCTGTTTCGGGAGGCCGTCATCGGACCATCCTATAAGGTTGTCCGTACCGTAAAGCAGCCGGTCCTGGTATTTGATAATAAAATTGCGAACCTTTTCCCTGTCCTGGACCTGGAAATGGACAATACGTTCCGCCATATCCACGGCGAAATTGGAATACCTTTCCAGGCGCTCGGCCAATTCTTCAACATCGGACTCCAGGCTTCCAAGGTGGCAGCCGACCACTCTGAGGCCGGGGTGTTTTTCCAGCACCTTGTCCCGCGATTCGACCTGTTCCCAATAACCGGGTATATTCGGTAAAAGGTAACCGTGGTACCGGGGATTATTACGGTAGTATCTGCGGCTCGCCTGGGTGGACATCGAGTCTATTGGAAGCCAGCAGTTGAGAGGCTCTCCGATGTGAGCTACCAATGTCTTGCCGCGCTTTTCGATGTAATCGAAGATAGCATCGAACCTGGGATCGTCTATCATCACGAAACTCGAATCAGGGTCCTTGAGCACCATGCCGATGTCTTTCCAGACCTTGACCGCCACCGCTCCGTTTTTGAATCCATCCTCTATGGCGGCGATGGTGGAAGATTCCCAGTCGCCGCCGCCCCAACCCTCCAGCGAAAAGGTAGTGGCCCAGGCCAGGCGCTCCGGATAGCCTGAATGGAACTTCCGGGCCAGCTCGATCTGCTCCTGGAATCCGGGCCTGCCCAGCAGGAACGTACAGATGTCCAGCCATTTCATGTTGTGTTTTTCAAGCATGGCCGTAAATAACTCTTCGCCCCCGTTGTCGAAATCCATTATATGGGCATGGGCGTCTATCTTGGGCATGCGCCTTAGCTCTTCCGGTGTCAGGCGGTTTTCCGGGGTATTCCCCCTGTCCGCCTGCACACTATTTTCCGCCGCGAAGCCGGACAGCAGAATAATGCTGCAGGCCAGGAAATAACTGCCGGATGTAACTCGTTGTGTGGTAGAAACACGCCTGTTTGTCTTTTTCATGTACCTTTCCTTGCTCTTAGAGCCTCAGCTTGATTCAGCATGGACCTGGCACGCTGCCACAGGTCTGCCGGGAGGCGTTATGACACTCACCCTGCAACACGTTTTTTTCTTCGTACCAGCTTGCAGGCCACCAGTAGAGAGACACCGATCAGGACCATCATCAATGCAATAGAAAGATTGATGAACCTTCCCTCGAACGGTATATCCAGGAAAACCAGCAGGCAGACCCCGGCACCCATCAGCACGGCAGTCCAGCCGGTGATCAGGAAACTTCCTGTATCCGTGGCCTGGCTGTCACCGACCTCTTCCGCAGAAACCGGTGTGGAAAGCTTGGTAAAGAAATCACCCAGCTTTTTCTTGTATTCACCCTTGGCCTTGATAAAAAGCCCGGGAATGAAATAGATCAGCGCACTGACCGAACCCACCCCGAATATCTGTTGGGTGAACGAAATCTCTTTGCCGAGTACCAGGTAGCCTACGCCGATAGCCAGTCCGACCCCGTAAGAGGCCAGGCCGGCCCATGACGGAGTCCTGCGGTAGATCAGGCCGAAAATGATCGGAATGCCGGCCGGTACGATTAATACACCGCCTATGGTCAGCATGATTTTGAATACTCCGCCTTTGATCTGGACCTGGGCTATGGCTGCGATTATTACCAGAATTCCCAGGACCAGGGTAACAATCCGGCCGATCAGCAGGAGGGTTTTGGGGCGTGCATCTTTCCAGAAGACCTGCTTGATAATGTCTTCGGTTATCACCGCAGCATACACATTGAAGTTGGAGCTCAGGGTGCTCATGGTAGCTGAGAGCATGGCGGCCAGCAGGACGCCCATCGCACCCGCCGGTAGAAATTTCATGCAGAAAACCACATATGCAGCCTCCTGGGGGGCGTTGAGGCCTGCGGTTACAGCTGTGAGGTCCAGGTCCAGGATACGAGTGACAATGGGTGGTGTCAACCAGATGATCGGAGCCACCAGGAGCAGGATCATAGTAACCAGAGCTACTTTCCTGGCATCCTTTTCATTCTTGACCGAAAAGTAACGCTGGGCCGCAGAACCGCTTGACATGGCGAAAGACATCATCACGAAGTTGGCCAGGATGAATGCCCAGCCGAACTCCTGGGTGCGTACATCCCAGAACCCCTGGGGTGCTTCCTGAAACAGCCTCGAGACATCCCCCAGCTCGTGGAAGCTAAGATAAAGGACAATCAGGGCGCAGGGAAAAAGTACGATGAACTGGAGGGTGTCGGTTACCACGACCCCCCACAGGCCTCCTATCAAGCAATAAATTGAGATCACCGCCCCACAGACAATGATTGTCATGGCCAGATCGGTGCCCAGGGCGACTGAGACAAACTTGCCCAGGGCCAGCAACATCACCCCTCCCTGGACTACAGCCATACCGAGATGGGTCCAGGAGTAGAACTGGTTGGTCGAGATGCCGTAGCGTTCCGAGAGATATGACATCACGGTGTCGGCTCTCGTACGTCGCCAGCGCGTAGCCAGGAACCATACTGAAAAGATGATCACCAGGGAATTGGTGAGGTACATCAGCAGGGCCACGCTGGGCGCCCGGTAGGCCAGCCCGGCGGCTCCGGTAAAAGTATAGACGCTGAAGCTGGTCATGAAAAGCGATATACCCGAAAGCCACCAGGGCATCTTGTTGCCGCTTTTGAAAAAGTCGGAGTCGCTTTTATTAAAAAACGACATAACAATCCCGACCACTATCATCAGAACCAGGTAAACTCCGATTACCACAAGGTCAACTCTGGAGGCCAGTGTCATTTGATCGCTCCCGGCGTAGTCTCGACTCTATTTTTTCAGCTCATCGGCGAGTTTGTTTTTAAGCCAGGCGGGCAATTCGGAAAAGTCCGCCCAGACATAGGGGGTCTTGAACATCTCAGGCTTCAATGCGGTAGTGACCAGTTCGGTGCGGAAAAGCTCCGCACCTGCGAGTATCTCGCCCTGGGGGCTCATGATAAAGCTGTCGCCGTAGCCGGGTTCGCCGGGTTTGTCGGCCACCACCACGTTTGATCTCACCACGGCCATCTTCATCTGGCAGGCAAGTCCCACGTGGCAGTTGCGCACCCATTTGCGATGATCGTCCACCCGCTGGACGTTAATCGAGTTGTAATGAGGGGTGAACAAAATTTCCGCCCCGCGAAGCTTCGCCAGCAATGCAGGATGAGGGAAAGAGGTGTCGTGGCAGATAATCACGGCGAAACGTGCCCCGTGCGATTCAAACACGGGAACGTCTTTTCCGGGTAAAAACCCCAGATCATCGCTGTCTCCCTCGGTGAGCATCACCTTGTCGAAGGTGCCGCGAAGCTTGCCGCCCTCGATTACCAGAACGGTGTTGTAAAGACCCTCATCGGTGATACGGGCCAGCCCCACCAGCACGACCATCCCATGCTCTGCGCTCTCGGCGATGAAAGCGGCCAGCTCGGGATCGTCGACCCTGCGGGCTCCCTTTAGCACGGTTTCACGAGTGTCATAGCCGGAGAGGAAAGTCTCGGGAAAGACAACGAAATCGCTGTTGCGTTTCTCCGCTTCCCTGATGACATCCCGCACCACGGCAAGGTTTGCGGCGAAATCCCCATCTTTACAGGGCCCTTGGTAACTTGAGATTACCACCTCCCGTTCGAGAGCGAACAGGTGAGTGCAGACAGCGATGAGCAGGAAAGTGCAAGTTAAGAATATCCGGCGGGTCCTGGCGATCTTTGACATGGCTCGATCTCTCCTGTTTTAACTGAAGGGCGGTATTAATGGATTGAATAGCGAGCTAATTCCCCGCAGCAAGCTGCGGGGAGTTTTCGATGCCCGCAGGCAGGTTTGGGTATCACACCGGTCAAGGGAAAAATTCAATGGTTGTCAATTTATCTTTTCACCGGTTGCCATGCAATGAAATATATAAAATATGTCTCAGAATACGGCAGGTCGGAGGTATTCGGTAAGATCATTTGCCTGAAGGCTCCCGGATGAGAGCCCTCGGAGCATGAAAACATTTTATTCCCGGGCTGAGCGATATTAATTAACGGCAAGCAGGACGAAAAACCGGTAACCGGTCACCACAAAAAACTAACTTCCGATAATA
>CAZSTM010000315.1:0-5504 GCA_964609635.1 uncultured Gemmatimonadales bacterium | reverse complement strand
ATGTCGTAAACTTGCACTTCCCCGGAGAAAGTATAAAAACCCACGTGGTTTCTTTGGTCGTAAACAGGATTGTAATCGATGAACTCCAGCGGCGGCATTTCCTTGTTTGTCAACAGATTGCAAACCTTTCGAGTTACCCTCCCACCGACGCGCTCAACCGTAATCCGGTATTCCGTATCCAGGTCCAGCACTTCCGGGTGGGTGAGAACATTGGATCCGTGTTTCTGGATCCTGCCTTCCGAATTGTAATTCGAAGCTACACACAGAGAATACCCGAACATATCCGGAGTTGTGGCCTCTCTGCCGGAGTCCCCTGAGATAATGGCGGTCAGGTCCCGGAGATAGGTTTTGTTCCTGGAAGTCTTTACTTTATAGACGAGTTTGATATCCTCATCTGCTCCGCCGTACTCTTTGGCGGACATCAAGCAGCAATCCAAATGGTCCCGGATGTGCGGCTGGTGGATTATTTTCAGTTTTCCTTTCTCGTTTTTAATCTCCCACCGGCAGTTTTCACAGATCTTGTAAACGATCCAGTTTTTGCCGATCTTGTCGGAGGCCTTGGGACCCTTATAGCGGAGTTTCCATTCCCGGCCTTTATCGTACGGGAGGTTTTCCAACGCCTTTACCAACTCCAGGTACTTTTTAATCTTGTCGGAATCGCCCTTATTGAAAAAACCCCTGACACTTTTTCTCAACCTGGCGAACTTGTTGACTTTTCTTGTCAGCAGTGGAAAATCGCTGGAGTAACCCACAATATTCAGGTTTTGATCCAGATAGAGCTGCGGCATATTCACCATGGATCGTATGGCGTATATTTCCCTGCACATCTTATCGAGTTCTTTCAGGGATTCAGCGTACCCCTTTTCGATATTCTTCAGCACCGGTCCGGCCTGTTTTTGTTTACCGGCTTTATCTTCGAGCCTCTTGACTTTTGCCGACAGCTCCTGATATGTGGGCTTCGATTTCGGCATGAGCTTTAGATTCCGGATTCGCTGATACGTTGGATATCAACCGAAGGAACGGGACTTTCTAAGCGAATTGCCTGATGATTCGGTGCGTTATCCGACAAAGAACAACCCGGCCGCGGTAGCGACTGTCCAGCCAGAGAAAACTTTACAGATTGTAGAGACGCCGCTTAAAAATTTGATCTTACCCCGGAGGATAGTCAAAATGTTTTTCTGTAATCCGTAACTAATATATGGCGATCTTTACCCAATCACAAGGAACGGCAGGCAGGAGCCCTTACTCCATTCTCAATAATAACAGTGAATTTTACGAAAATGAGAATACCACGCCTGCTTACATAACCTGTAATTCCCTGCAAATATTACGGTTGAACAGTTTTAGGGGGTTTGGCATTTTTCTTGTTAAGGCAAATGCGGCTTTGGGGAATAAATCTCGAAAAGAATGTCAGGGGTTAATATGAATACGAAAACCGGCGGTGCTGCCTTAAGTAACCCTGAGAAAAGCGCTGTAAAATACACCGGCCTCAGGCCTGAGAGCGAAGAGCGGAATCGAAACGAACCGGCCTGGCTGGCAGAAATCCCCAAGGTGGATTCTCACGCACATATCGATGTCGATGTCGAGTCCGTGGAAGAGATGTTGTTCGAAATGCTGGAGTCGCAGAATGTGAAGTGGCTGTCTGTCTGTTACGACGGCTTGCAGGGGCCGGAGCTGGAGAAGCGGATAAAATTGGCTGAGAAATTACACGCTAAATATCCGGAGCGCTTCTCCTGGGCCACCTCGTTCAAGCTCACCAATTGGGGCAGTCCGGACTGGGCCGCCGAGGTTATTGAATCAGTCGGGGAAAGTTTCGAACACGGCGCCGTGGCGGTCAAGGTCTGGAAGGATATAGGCATGGCACTGAAAGATTCGGATGGGAGCCTGGTGATGATTGACGATCCCCGGTTTGATCCGGTTTTCGATTTCATTCAGAGGCAGGACAAGACTCTGGTGGGCCATGTCATCGAACCGCGAAGCTGCTGGCTCCCGCTGGAATCCATCACCTTGAACAACGACCGTGACTACTATAAGGATCATCCCGAGGAACACGCCTACCGCAACCCTGCAATTCCACGATACAGCCGGTATCTCGAGACCATGAAACGCCTGTTGGCGAACCATCCCGACCTGCGGATGGTTATCTGCCACCTGGCCGGGCTGGAAACCGACATCGAGACACTGGGTGAACTTTTAGATAAGCATTTGAATTTCGCGGTGGATACCGCGGCTCGCATCGGACACTTGCAGTCCCTGGACCGGGATAAAGTTCGAGCGTTTCTCATCGAGTACCAGGACCGCATTCTTTATGGAACCGACCTGGAATTTGACCGGGATAATGAGGCGGAAAACAGGAAAAAAATAAAGCAGGCCATACAGACCTACGAGCGCGACCGGATATACTTCTCCACCGACCGGGAAATTACCGTGCCTGAGCTGGATAAGCCGTTGCGCGGCCTGGATTTGCCCTCCCAGGTGCTGCAAAAGATCTATTACACCAATGCCCAACGCTGGTATCCCGGAATCTAAGAACGTACTCCGGCCTCAGTAATCCTCACGGCAGAGTCCTCCCGTAAACATAAAGGTTGAAAGCCGTTGAAAGGAAGTATAGTTTAAAGTTAAACGGCAAGAATATCCGTGCAATTTCCTGGTTATCAGCAAGCTGACCGAAAATAAGCCGCAGGTGCACAGTGAATCACGCCCTTTAATTATCTCTCTTTCAGGAGCAAACCATGAATCCAGGATGCTTACGTTTCGGTCTTTTGACCGTGGCATTTGCCCTGTTCCCGATGATTTTTCCCGTTCATCCGGCAGACGGCGCGGAACAATCACAGGTCAAGGTATGTCTCTATCTGGGGGAGAATCCCGCCCTGGACCCCATGATGCTGCATCCCGCTCCAGCCGAGGGGGATACGGCGCTTAACGATCCGCCGGGATTCAACTGGCCGCCGGAAGAGGGCTCTCGGGGATTCATCCTGGAAATCTCACGTAATCCGCTCTTTTCCGAAAGCGCGGACCTGCTTGAAAAAGCCAAAGCCCAGGGTTCCCTGATCCCGCCGGGTCTTTCCTCGACACCGCTGGTGATGGAGGGGCGGTTTTCCTGGCTGGTGACCGGTTTGCCCCTGAGCCTTTACCGTCCCTCTTTCAAGCTCGGGCGCGGCAGTTGGGCCTGGCGCTGGCGCTGCGTATTCCCGGATGATAAAATCTCGCCGCCGAGCGCGGCCCGCAGGTTTGTGGTCGCCGACCAGGTGGATGAATATCTCGTGCCCCCGCTGAAGGAACTGCTCTCACGCATCCCGGGAGGTCACCCCAGACTGTTCATCCGTCCTGAAAATCTGACGAATTTCAGACGTCTTAAAGACACCTCTCCGGCTCACCGGAAGTTGTGGAAAAGAATCGAGGCCGCGGCCGATACCCTGCTGAAACTGCCGATCATGCAGGAGCCTCCGCCCTTTCCCGAGGAACAGTTCAATTGGCCTCTGTGGCGCAAGTATTACGATCAGGCACGGAAAATGGGTCAGGTGCTCGATTTCCTGGCGTTTTGCCACCTGGTCACCGGCGAGCGCAAGTGGGCCGACCGGGCCCGACAATGGCTGATGGCGCTTACCCGCTGGGATACCGAGGGTACCAGTGCCATGAGTTACAACGATGAGGTCGCCATGCCCATCCTGCTCAACGGGGCACGGGCATACGACTGGATCTACGATAAGCTCTCCGAGGATGAAAGATCTGCCGTGCGAAAGATGCTGATTGTCAGGGGGGAGCAGGCTTATGACCGCTGGTGGCGGGAAGACAATATCTACCACACCAAGCCTTATACCAGTCACCAGACACGTCTGGTCAATTACATGAGCCAGGTGGGTTGCGTGCTCTACGGCGAGGCGCCGGAAGCGGAGAAATGGTTGAGCTATGTCATCCCCATCTCTACCACCTTCTACCCCGGATGGGGCGGCCGGGACGGGGGCTACTCGGAGGGGCCGTGTTACTGGATGATGTATTTCAACTACATGCTGCAGAATGCCTACTGCCTGGAAAAAGCCGTCGGGCTGAACATTCTCAAGAGCTCATTTTACCGCAACAACGGTTACTACAAGATTTACGCCGATCCTTATTTTATCCGCCAGCATCCCTTTGCCGATACCGGAATAGGCGCTTACTGGCCGGCCGACAAGATGAACCTCTATCGCCTGGCCACGGTCTTCCGGAACCCCTACTTCCGCTGGCGTGCCGAAATGTCCGAGCCCTCCGATCCGCCGGTGACCGAAACGATCATCCCCACCGGGGTGATGAGTTATTTCTGGCTGGATGAGGGCCTAGGCCGCCCCCAAGCCAAGCCGCCCTCCGATCTGCCCAAGAGCCGGGTCTTCCGGGATATCGGGCTGGTGGCCTTCCACCAGGACCCGTCAGACCCGCAGGAGACATTCCTGCTTTTGAAAAGCTCCCCTTACGGGGCCTGGAGCCACATTTATGCCGATCAGAACGCTTTTTACATCCAGGGTTTCGGCGAGGCCCTGGCCATCCAGTCAGGCTACTACCCTCACTACGGCCACCCGCATCACAAGGAATGGACCTGGCATACCCGCGCGCACAATTCAGTGCTGGTGGACGGGGTGGGCCAGAAAATCCGTGACCGCACCAGCCGCGGCAAGATCATAGCCTTCTCGCCGGGCAGCGGGCTGCCGGGAACCCTGGATTACGCAGCCGGTGATGCCACCGAGGCCTACGAGGGAAGGCTGAAAAAGTTCGTTCGCCATGTCTATTACCAGCGGCCCCACGATTTTCTGCTGGTCGACGAGCTCGAAGCTCCCAAGCCGGTCCGTTTCGACTGGCTGCTCCATGCGCTGGAGAAAATCCAGATCGACCAGGAGCAGAAAACCGTAACTATCAGCAAAGGCAAGGCCCGGCTCACCGTGGAATTCCTCTCACCGGAGAAACTCGTTTTCTCCCAAACCGATAAGTTCAATGAAAATCCCGGAGAGATATATGAGTCTCCAGGGGAATTCTATCCCGACCAGTGGCACCTTACGGTATCCACCGCCCAAAAGGTACAGGCCGCTGTTTTTGTGGTTAAAATGAAAGTCTGGCAAGCGAAATGAAACCCCGGCTTCGTTAATCCGTCTCACAGTTCTTTATACTTTCACATTTGGACTTATAAGAGTCTGTCAAAAGGAAAAACCGTATGCCGGTCACGCGCTATCATTACGAGCGCTTCTTGAGCTCTGCATTTTTTCTTACTCCGCGAGCCGGAACTGGAAAGGCCTTGATCATTTCAGCGTTTATCTTGTGTTTTTGTTTCGCACAAAAGAGCTCGGCTGAGACTATCGCTGCAGACCGGCCGGGAATGGGCAGCAGTACCGGAATAGTGCCGACCGAAACATTCCAGCTCGAAAGCGGCTACAGATTCAGCCGGGCAGCAGGGGAAAAGGAGCACACCCTGGGCGAGGTGCTGCTGCGAATGGCTCCCGCACAGAGACTGGAGTTCCGGATAGGTCTGAACTCTTACC
>CAZSTM010000314.1:0-5521 GCA_964609635.1 uncultured Gemmatimonadales bacterium | reverse complement strand
GCCGGGGAAATCCCGTTCGATCTGCTGGAGCGCCGCCTGGAGAACCGCCTGTGCGGTGTTCCGGGCCAGATCGAGCCTTGACTACCAGTCAAATATCATCTTTGCAAGCGGAAGGACTGTCATGAATGGTCCTCACTTTGGAAATGATTTTATCGGGTACCATTCCGAGTGGAATCTGGGCAGCCCCGGCGGCTGGTATTACCAGTTGATGACCCAGAAACTGGGCCGCCTGATCTGGGAAAGAATCAGCCGGGCAACCGGGTTGTCCCTGTCGGTCGAGTTCGAGCACCCTCTGCTCGATTCTCCGCCGCGGTTCCGCGACCTGCTCTATCGCGCGCACGAACATCGCTGGGGCAAGGCGGAAAGTCCGGGTATAGCGCTGCTGGCCGAAGAGGAAACCCTGGAAGTGGTGCTGGAAAATCGCCTGATGGTCGAGTACCTTGCGGACCAGCCCGACACGGAAGCGGTGCTGGCGGCGCCCCACGATCTGGTAAAAGCGGCCGGCGGTGAATACCGTGTGGGAGATACCCGGATTACAGTCATCTACTGTGATTTCAACAATGAAACGATCATCGAACTCGAACGAAAAGGCAGGGCCGGGGCCCTGCTCGAGGCCGTAGCCGACGGCCTGACAGTCAATCCTCGCGGCATGGAGCCGGTCGGCTCCAAGGGTATTTTCGAAGCGGTAAGCGGCCCCCTGGGTAAGCACTTGTCTGAAAGCACAGTCAGACGGACCCCCTGGACCAGACGGTTCTATCCGCGAAGCACGCAGGCGCCGGACGGCTCTCCTGTGGCCGACCTGGTGGAATGGACCCGGGCCAACTGGCCCGGGCTGGTCTTGAAACCCGAACACGGTTTCTCCGGCAAAGGAGTTTTTGTCGGCCTGCGCCGGGAAGATCCCGACCGGTGCATAGCGACCGCCCTCGAACAAGGAGAATACATTGTCCAGCAACTGATCCCGCCCGGACTCTGGGCCGAGTTGTTTCCCGAGCTTGGACCGGAAGGCTCTTCACCGGTTTTGCGCCCACGGCAGACCGACTTTCGCTGCCTGATCGGCGATACCGGGCTTGTCGGGTTTGTCTGCCGCTACGGAGGCATTCCCACCAATGTGGGCATGGGCGGAGGCACCCAGGCGGTAGCCCTGGTTGACGGCTCGGCCGGGGAAGCGGCACGCCTGGTTCTCGAAGCCGTGGAGAGAATGAGTGCCTCGGAGTTTAAGGAGTTGTTCGAAGAGGTAAAACAGACGGCGGTCTCCTATGGTTTGACTTATCTCAAAGGACCGATGCCGCAAGCGATGCGGCCGAGAATAATCAACTTCGAACAACTGGCCGCTCTCGAAAAATATGCTGCCGTTCTGTGGCGGGATTGCGTGAAACTCGAAAAATGGTGGCGTCAGGGAAAGCTCGATGAATTTCTCACCCTGCCGGATGAGGACAAAAGGATCGCCGGCTTGCAACCCTGGAACGGCACACCGGCCATACTGGCTTCAGACGGTCTTTACAGCTTTGGAGCCGATCTGCTCGAAAAGTAAGGAGTCAGAAGACAGGCACAGCCGCAGACTTGCGCGGCTTTACGCGCAACAAGGCAAAAACAGTTGTCAGTGGTTAGTCCCCGCTACCACCCACCAGCCACTAACAACCAGCAACCAGCAACTTTATCACTTGGTGTCTTTGTGGTTTAATCTGTGTGGTAAAAATCTTTAGGACATTGGAAATACCATGTCTGATGAAGACCCACACAACGATGACTGCCCCGGGGACGATCTTGAAAATACGGTATCAGTGATCGATCCGGAGTGGTGGAAGCACATTTTCGATAAGATCTATTTGCTCACCGATGCCCGCAGTATCGGCGATGAGCGGGTAACCAGGGTGGAGACCGACCTGATGGAAAGGTTCCTCCAGGTGGCTCGGGATGAGCCGATCCTGGACCTCTGCGGCGGGCATGGAAGACACGCCGTAGAGTTGGCGCGTCGGGGCTACACCCGGATCACCACCCTGGATTATTCGGAGTATCTCCTGGCTCTCGGAAAACAGAGCACCGATTCGTGCATCCGCTTTGTCAGATCGGATGCCCGGTGCCTTCCTTTTGACAATAACGTCTACCGGGCGGTAGCCATAATGGCTTGCTCGTTCGGCTATTTCCCGGATGATAATGAAAACGCGGCCATCCTGCGGGAAGCCCACCGCGTGCTGGCTCCCGGCGGCATCCTGCTTATCGATATTCCGGATGCGGAAAAAGCGCTGAAACAAATGGTCGAACAGACCTGGCACGAGGCCGATCAGGATGTTTTCGTCCTGAGGAGGCGCAAGGCCCGCTCCGGGGGTATCGCCGTTCGCGAGCTGGTTGTCTCCAGGGGAAAAGGCCTTATCCGGGAGTCGAGCTATTTCGAGAAACTCTACAGCCCTTCACTGATCCGGGCCCTGGTCTGTTCGGCCGGGTTCAGGGCGGTCAAGGTTTACCGCGGATTGAAAAAGTTATGCCAGGAACAGGACCTGGGCTTCATGTCCAGCCGCATGATAGTGACCGCCCGCAAACACAAGCGGCCTGCCGGCTGAGGAGACCGGAGAGCCTCCATTCAGGAGGCGTTCTGCTGTGGCGGGGAATCGGAAAAAATTAAACGGTCAAGGAGATTCAACCCATGGCTGGGCCCTCGGCAGTCAAAATCTCGTCTTCCGGTCTCTGCCGGTTTTCCGGCGGAGTTATTTTTTTAGTTGTCTTCATCGGGCTTTATTCCGGCACGAGGGTGTTTTCCATGGAAAAGATAAAAATAGCCCTGGCCCAGGTTCAATGCATCGATTCGGACATTGAGGGAAATTTTGACCGAATCGCCGGTCTGGTGGTCCGGGCCAGGTCCGAAGGTGCCAGGATGGTCTTTTTCCCGGAGACGGTTGATTTAGGCTGGGCCAACCCCGAGGCCCACCGGTTGGCCGGACCGGTTCCCGGGCCGTTCTCCCGAAAAATTTCACTTCTGGCGTCAGAGCATGATATCTGGATCGGAATCGGTTTGTGTGAAAAGGCCGACGACAAGCTGTACGACACGGCCGTGCTGATCGACCCGGCTGGAAAAATTGTTTTGAAACACCGCAAGATCAACCTTCTGGCCTGGCTGATGGACCCGCCTTACACTCCGGGCGAGGCTGCCGATATAAAGGCCGTGGACACGCCTCTGGGCAGGGTGGGTATCATGATCTGCGCCGATAGTTTCAAGGAAGAGCTTCTGGAGGCCATGGCCCGGCAGAAACCTGATCTGGTATTTATACCTTATGGCTGGGCTTACCCGAAAAACGGCTGGCCGGAACACGGTTTCCAGCTTGTCAAAACCGTGCAAAAAGCGGCCCGATCCATCGGAGCTCCGGTGATCGGTCCGAACCTGGTGGGAGAGATCACCCACGGCGAGTGGAAAGGGCGCACTTTCGAGGGACTGAGCACAGCTGCCGATGCCGCCGGGATGTCGATAATCCAGGGCCGGTGGAACCGCGAGGACCTGATAGTGGTCGATATCGACCCGGGATATGTCGGGAAATAGCCCTTTCCTTTAGGATCGGTTTGCAAACCGTCCCTGCATATTATTTAAAACGATACCTTTCCGGCACATTTGAATGAACCACTTTCAACTGGCACGTCTGCTCGAAGAGATCGCTCCCCGTATCCTTGGCGGGTTCGTACGCAAGATTTACCAGCCCGGGAAGTCTGTCTTGCAGATCGGCATCTATGCCGGCGGCGTCACCCACCGGCTCACGGTGAGCACCGCTCCGGGGCTCGGCTGCTGCTACCTGGCCGCGGAAAAGGCGGCCTCCACCGGGGATGAGGCCGGTGATTTTTATCTCAAGCTGCGCGGCGCGCTTAAAGGGCTCTGCTTGAAAGAGCTCAGCCAGGTCAAAAAGGAGCGGATCATCCGGCTGGGGTTTGCTCCCGCCGCAAAGTGCGACCCGGAAGAAGAGCGCAGGCTGGTGCTCGAGCTTTTCTCGGTTGCCGCCAACTGTTTCCTGCTCGATGCAGCTGGCACGATCCTGGCGGTGATGAATCCCGCTGCGGCCCGGGGCAGGAAAAACCGTCCGGGTTCTGCATATATCGCTCCGCAGCCGGTGGAAAAACCCTTGAAGTCCGAGGGAGAGGACCCCCTGCTGCGGCTGCAGGAGGAAAAATCCCTGCCGGACTACAACGCTGCGGTTGCCCTGCACTTCGAAAGTCTCGCCGGCGAACAGAGACTGGAAGCGGAAAGACAGCGCCTGGCACGCATGGTTACAGAAAGGCGCAAGAAGCTCAAACGCGCCGCTTCTCACCTGCAGCAGGCAATCTCGCAAGCCGAAGACGCCGACTGGTACCGCGAATGCGGCGAGATCCTCAGCGCCAACTTCAAGAGTCTAAGGCGCGGGCTGGGAAAAATTTCTCTGCCGGATCTCTTTGCATCAGACCCCCTCGCCTTGCGCGAGATTCCACTGAACCCGGCGCTGGCCCCGGATAAAAGCCTGGAAGGTTATTTCAAGAAGTACAAGAAGCTAAAGAGCGGGGCGGAATTCGCCGCGGACCGTCTGAAACAGATCGATAAGAGACTCTCGCGCCTGGACGAGCTGAGCGAGACCCTCGAGGCTGCTTCAACCCTGCCTGAACTGCAGAAGCTTACGGAGCGGTTGACCGACTGGTTGCCGGCGGACAAACCGGCCGGAAAAAAGGAGCTTTCCGGGAAACGTCTGCCGTATCGTAAGTTCCACGCCGCGGACGGTTCCGAGATTCTGGTAGGCAAGGGCGGAAGAGACAATGACGAGCTTACCTTTCGTGTAGCTCGCGGCAGGGACCTCTGGCTGCATGTCTCCGGAGCGAAAGGCGCTCACGAGGTGCTGGTATGCCCGCAAGAGGGTGATTTTTCCGAGCAGGCCCTGCTGGATGCCGCACACCTGGCCGTATTTTACAGCGGTCTGAAAAAACAGACCCAGGCGGATGTGGACTACACCTATCGCAAGCACTTGAAAAAAGCCCGAGGACAGGTGCCGGGAATGGCGATCATGGCCCGGCGTAAGACAATACACCTGCGCCTGGAGACCAAACGCCTGGATCGGCTGCTGGGCCGTGATATTTGAATTCAATCACGCCTTGAAAAGCGGTTTGCATTCGTTTCGCTGGAATTCATTACGGGAGATTTAAGCCATGCTGGATCGTTGGTTCGAACTGCGCGCCCACGGTACCGATGTTTCCACGGAAATGCTGGCCGGGCTGACTACGTTCATGACCATGTCCTATATTATTATCGTGCAGCCGGCGATACTTTCATCGGTTGGAATGGATTTCGGCGCGGTGATGATGGCCACCTGCCTGTCGGCCGCGGTAAGCACGCTGATCATGGGATTTTGGGCCAATTACCCGGTTGCCCTGGCCCCGGCTATGGGAGAGAATATCTTCTTTGCTTATACCATTGTGCTCGGCATGGGGGTGGCCTGGCAGAACGCTTTAGGCATGGTGCTTTTAAGCGGGTTGTTATTTATCCTGCTTAGTATTTTCCGGGTGCGCGAATTGGTGCTGG
>CAZSTM010000313.1:0-5541 GCA_964609635.1 uncultured Gemmatimonadales bacterium | reverse complement strand
CAGGAAGAAGCCACCCGTCTGCTGGCCGAAACCGCGGACCCCACCGCCCTGCCGATGCTGATCCCGGGCCTGGTGGTCTTTATCGCGGCGGTCAGCGGCTTTCACTTCCTGGCCGCGCTCAACCTCGGAATTGTCACGGCCCTGATTACCGGCGCCCTGACAGGCATCTTCCCACTCGAGCGGGTCTTCCAGCTCACCTCGGAGGGTTCATCCCTGGCAGGCAGCGCCCTGACGGGCGCCCTGGCCATGCTGCCGATCTCGATCCTCGCCCTGCTGCTGGTTACCACCAACGGGCTCATGGAAGCCGGAGGCTTCCTCGAACGGGTAATGGTCTGGCTCAACCGCACGGCGGCCCGCTCGGCACGGGCGGCCGAGGCGGCCATTGTCTCTCTCATCTCGCTGGCAAACATATTCGTTCCGGTCAATACTATCGCCATGGTCACCGTGGGTCCGCTTGCCAACCGGCTCCGCAAAACCTACGGTATCCATCCTTACAGGAGCGCGAACCTGCTGGATACGATCTCCTGTTCGTTCCCTTTCATGCTGCCCTATGCGGCGGTGATAGTCGCGGCTACCGCCATTCAAATGGAATTGACCAAACGCTACGACTTTGTGGCGGTCCTGCCCTGGGTTCAGGAAGCGCCTTACATTTTCTACAGTATAGTTCTGTTTCCCCTGATGATTGTAGCCGTAATCACCGGGTTCGGCCGTAAAAAAGGGTAAGGCTCAAGCCTTTACCCGGGGTGGGAGCCAAGATATATTCTAAAATCCGGAAAAATGTTTTGATTACAGATTTTTTCTCGAGTTACCGTGGGGATTAATTGCCTTTGTCACCCTTTAAGGAGGTTCTAATGACTAAAGAAACCCATGGCAGGAGGCAATCACGCCGCGAGTTTATCACCTCCGGCACTGCTGCGGCGGCAAGCGCCCTGGCCGGTTTTTCGGTACTGCGCAACGCCTACGGCCGGGACGCCGATCCCATCCGGGTGGGCCTGATCGGCTGCGGCGGCAGAGGCACCGGGGCGGCCGAGAACTGTCTCAAGGCGGGGCCCAATGTTAACCTGGTGGCCATGGCGGACCTTTTCGAGGACATGCTGGAGAAGAGTCTTCATAACTTGAGCGATCCCAACCGGGAGGATGGAGCGCTCGAGGGGTGCAAGGTAGAGAAAGATCGACGTTTTGTCGGGTTCGACGCCTTTAAGCGGCTGCTCGAAACAGATGTCGAGCTGGTAATCCTGGCCACCCCGCCCCATTTTCGACCTGAGCACTTCGAGGCGGCCGTCAATGCCGGCAAGCACGTGTTCACCGAAAAACCGTGCGCAGTCGACCCGGTGGGGATAAAAAGGTTCATGGAAGCCGGCAGAGTTTCCGTGCAGAAAAATCTGACAGTGGTGGCCGGCACCCAGCGGCGGCACGACCCCGGCTATGTGGAACATATCAAGAGGATTCAGGACGGCCAGATCGGCCGGATCGTGGCCGCCCGGTGTTTCTGGAACCAGGGTTATCTCTGGAAGCGCGACCGTCAGCCCGGCTGGTCGGACATGGAATATCAGGTCCGCAACTGGAACTATTTCGACTGGCTCTCCGGCGACCATATTGTCGAGCAGCATGTCCACAACCTGGATGTGATCAACTGGACGCTCGGTTCCCACCCGGTGAAAGCCTATGGAGTGGGCGGCCGCCAGCAGCGCACCGCAGAGGTCTACGGCAATATTTTCGATCACTTCGCCATCGACTATGAATATGAAAACGGGGTCCACCTGTTAAGCATGGCCCGCCAGCAGGAAAACACCGACACCCGCATCGGCGAATATCTGGTAGGCAGCGGCGGAACCGGCGAGAGCCATGCCGACAACAGGTTCATTTTAAGAGGGCGTAGCCCCTGGAGATACACCGGAGAACCGGTCGACGCCTGGCAACAGGAGCACAACGATCTGATCGCCGCTCTCCGTAAAGGCGAGACCATTAACGAGGCCCGGAACATCGCCGAATCCACGATGACCGCTATCATGGGCAGGCAGGCGGCCTACACCGGCCTCGAGGTCACCTGGGATGATATGATGGCCTCTCAGATGGACCTGTCTCCGGCCAAATACGAATTCGGGCCGCTGACGGTGAGCCCCGTACCCATCCCCGGAAAACAAGTTGGAGGCTTGAAAACGCAGGAATAATTTTTAAACTCAGCGCCACGTTAATTCCTTATTTACGGCAGGCCCGGATGAGAATTTCCAGAGCCTCGGCCTGGATGATGTTGCCGACTTTTGTAGTGCTGCTGTCCCTCTTGAACTGCGGCAAGCCGCAGGCTCCGCTAGAGCAGAAAGTTGCGGAGCCCGGGCCCGGGGCGCGGCGTGCCGGGAGCATTCGAAGATATCGAGAATGAAGAAACACTGCGCCGGTACGGCTGGGACTGCGGGTAAGATACAAAACGGATGCAATAAGACGCGGGCAAGCGGCTGTTTCTCCTGCTGCCGCCGAACCGGCACCGGCTTCTTAGGGGGCTAAAACACTGTTTTCAGCCACGCCCGGTATAATTCCAGGCGGTCCGGGGCCGAGAGATAACGGTGGGCCTGAAATTTTTTCTCAGCCCCTAGGCTGCGGTAGCACCTTTTTGCAAAACCGTAGCTCTCCGTCAGCGCCGGTTCTTCCATCGCGACTTTCTTTGCATCGAGAGAATTCAAAGCCCAGATAGTTTTCGGAGCCAGCGCCCCCGCCAGATGGGGCAGGTCGTGGCTGGTCAGCACCCGCGGCAGGAAATCTATAAAATGATAGGCGTATATTCCCGGCCTGGTAAGCTCGGTGAAAGCGGCGAGTGAGCTGTCAATCAGCACGCCCCTGACTCTGTCTTCCAGAGCGGCGGCATAAAGCGCAGGCGGCCCGCAGGATGACCTGCCGATCAAGGCGATCCCGGCTTCACTGTCCACATCCTGGCGGGAAAGGATATATCTGGCGCTTTTGACGATATCGTAAACCCGCATGGCGAAGATCGACCGGCCCAGTTTCAGGCCGTCATAGGCCACCGAGGCTTCCATACCCAGGGTCTGAGCCATCAGCCCGCCCACACCGTCGCGCTCCGGGTTGAGCCCGGTGATTCGGGTCTCGCCGTATCCCCTGGGGTCCACCGCGAAAACTCCGTAACCCAGGGAAACAAGCAAAGAGGCCATTTCTGCACCGTCCGCGGTCTTGCCGTTCGAATCGGTAAGAATAACCGTGCGGACTTTTTCCCCGTGCCCGGGCCTGAAATACAGGCCGGGCAGGTAGATATCTTTCTCGGAGTAAAGCACCACCTTTTCCGCCTCCAGTCCTTCCACTTCGAGCCTGCCCAGGCTGAGAACTTCAGAGGGGCTGCTTTCGGACGGATTGTACAACAGATCCCTGATATCCCGTACAAGCTCCTGCCTGAAAGCCTTGAGCTCATCCCGACTAGCCGGTACGCTTCTTTTCGGAAGCACTTTTTCGGCCTGCCCGGCTATCCATTGCTGGAGTGATTTGCCCCTTTCCTTTACGATGTTTCCCCCGGTTGAGCACCAGAGGTCCTGCTGTTTCTCGAGTTTCAGCTCCGGCTCCTCCCAACCGTCCTGCCGGCCATAAAACCAGAGGTTGAACCATTGGTACATCTTCTGGCGGCTGAACCTGTAAAAGCCATGGGGCCACTCAGTCTCCACCAGGCTCATGCGCTCGGGATTTCCGAGCGTGCGATAGAGGTAACCGGCCTGGGCGAAACTGGCCCGGGTGCCCCGGCGCACTCCTCCCCTGGACTCGATAATCAGGCGGTAGGGCCTGGGCCAGGCCAGCATCATCAGGTCGGCCATGGTTACCCCGTAAGGTATCATCATCGGTCGGTTCTGCTCGCCGTCCGAAATCCCTCCGGCTCCCAGGGTGAGTACCGGCGAGCCCACGGTCCCATCCGGCACGGCCACCCTGATCCTCTCCTCGAGCGGAACCAGGTGGGCTGTCACCGTGCCGCCGCCGGAGTTGCCGGTGCAGCCTATTCGCTCCGGGTCTACTTCTTTCCTGGTCAGAAGATAGTCGATTCCTCGCATGCCGTCCCACAGGCGCACGGTCATCAAGTGCTTTCCCATCAGAAAAAGCGGATTGGCCAGCAGGGTGTGCTCGATCACCGGTTCGGTGGTGTACAGCGTGCCGTCCGGCTTGAAATAATCGCACCTTTCTCCCTGTCCCACCGGGTCGTACAGCAGTACCACATAGCCTTTTTGCACCAGTCCCAGAGCGGCGGAATGGTATTCCTCGGCCGCTTTTCCCTCGTGCCAGTGCCCGCAGGGGAAAAGTATTCCCGGAAAAGGCGGCTCTCCCTCCTGCGGGAGGTAAAGGTTCGCGGTGACATTGATATCCGGCATGCTCTGGTAGATAACATTCTCTATCCTGTAACCGCCCCTGTCCAGCACCCTGACCACCTCCGCTTTCAGCGGCGTTCTTTCCGGAAAAGGAAGCCCCAGAATTTTACGGTAGTCCCTTAACAGTCTTGATTTGTAAGCCTCCCAGTCCTTTTCATTTAGTATCCGGGCGACCTCTGTTTCCCGCTGCCAGTTTCTTTCCTGAGTCTGCCTCGACAGGTGCTTCTGCAGCATTATTGACTGGTCGGCGAATTCATCCTCTGCAGGCAGCACCTTGAACGGATCATCTTCGCTCTGCGCAGAGACTACATTAAAGTTGAAAGCTAAGAACAAAAGGGTCAGCCATTTCAATAAATGCCTCATCTTCCACCTCTGTGCTGGTGTTTTGAACTGTCACCCGGCAACTGTCAACCATCCGGTAAAAATAAATACTCTTAACTAAGAAATTCTGATAATACCTTCCGGCCGTTTTAACTGTCACCGATCGGTAATCCTGCCGCCGAAGGGTATGCGTTTATCCTTAATTTTAATCTCTCCGTCAACCCGGTCTTTGCGGAAAGCGATTTCCAGGTCTTCGATAGCGACCGACACCTTATCCCCGGAAACTTCGGCAACCGCTTCCGGCACGGAGGAGACGGTGCTTTCTGTGGCGGTCAGCACGTGCAGAAAATAATCCACGGCGGCAGGTTCGGCAGGAGAGATTTCCACCCGGCATTCCGGCAGGGGCCCGAATACTCTGTCGGGGGGGTAACTCCGGTTCCCATAGCTGTAGAGATCGCTTCCCGAGTTGAGTTTAACGTCCGCATTTTTCGGCAGCAGGGTCCGGACGAACAGCCTTCCGGCACCGTTGGTAATCACCAGGTTGGGAGGTTCTTCTGTGGGGGGTTTCATGGCCTGCAGCAGCCAGGTTTTCTTGAATTCAGGATCCGCGGATTTGACCCTGTCGAAGATCACGAAAGTACCGGGCCGCAGGAAGACGATCTGGCGGGTGAAATACTCGAGCTTTTTCGGCGAGTAAGCCCTGGAGCAGTCGCCGGCCACATAGAGGTAATCTCCCCGGTCCTCGAAAGCCAGCATGTCGGCCAGGTCATAGAGCTCGCGCCCGGCTTCCCAGGCCGCGGCATCCTGCACAGCCCCGTTGTGGTGAGGCCAGTCGTGCCTCTGGCCGCCGTCGTTGCCGATAGCCTCC
>CAZSTM010000312.1:4132-5550 GCA_964609635.1 uncultured Gemmatimonadales bacterium | reverse complement strand
CTGGTCGCCGGAATCAACAACAAGCAGAGTAAAACCGTGGAGGCCAACCAATGTTTCCGTGTTTTTAAACTGTTAAATAAACTTCCGAGTAGTTTCCGGGTATGGGGAACAAAATGGTGGAAGCCCTTGGCGGAGATTACCGCTAGAAAAGCGAATGACGGCAGGAAAAGCCGCACACCGTCATGGCCGGGTGAACTGGGCAGCATCATCACCACTGTCAGCACCAGCCAGTGAAGCAGCAGGTGGCCGGCCCAGAGATCGGTGAGCGGATTTCTGACAGTTCTGAAAGCCCCGTACAGGAAACCGGCCAGCACGACCGGCGGCACGGTGAATACCGTGTACACCAGGCAATGGTGCCAGGGTAAAAAAAAGGAATAGTTTTTCCCGAGGTAATAGGTGAAAGTGTTCCTTTGAAAGTATTGGGATCGGGTGGAACTGTTGAGAATAAAGGTGTAAACCCGCTCAAGGGGATCGTGCCACCACTGGGGGTTCAGTCCTATCATGATCAGGGGACTGAGGATGAGGGCCGCCCCTATCGGCCAGGCGGCTTGCTTGAACCGGCGGGAAAGCAGCACGAAAAGAACCAGGGGAATCGGAATAACCAGGGCGGTGAACTTGGTGGCAAGGGCCAGACCATAGACCAGGGCGAAAACTGCCGCCCATCGGCGGGACTCGAGCGCACGATGAAAGCTTATCGCCGAGGCAAACCAGAGCACGGTAATCGGCATGTCCGTGGCCCCGATATGCGCGTGCCCGAAAATCCTTGGCATCAACATGAAAGACCCGGCGGCCCAGAATCCAGCGGCGGTTCCATATCTTCGGCCGGTTGTAAAAAAAAGCAGGCCCACCAGTATAGCGAACATTAACGCCGGTGCAAGCCGATAGGCACCCATAGGGCCCAGCCATCTGACGAAGAGTGTCAAGGTCAACGAACTGCATAATTTGTAGAAATGGGGGTGAACGTTGAATTGAGGCTGGTAGTTCCAGTAGCTGTCGATCACCTTTCGGCTGAACGGCTCTTTCCAGTTTCCCGATACTATTGCCCTGCCCGCCTGCTTGAACCATTCTATCTGCCGAGTGCAGGATTCGTAGTAGCCAGGCTCATCCGCCGTAATTCCCAGGTCATCTATGGTGGTCACGGTCAGCACGAAAGCCATAAAGCCTGCAGCTAGGCTTAAGTACACTAAGAGCCTTGCTGTTTTATCAGATGCTGTTGTTTTCTTGTCCACTTGATCTAATATGATTTGAGCAAATTTAAAAAATAATCGTTCGAGAGTTTATTTTTCGCATGTTTAAAGTCTAATAAACCGCAACGGCTGAATCAACCTAATTTAAGGCTTTTAAAAGGCCGTTTGCTTAACGGCGAGACCGGCGGTCGAGAAAAAAGCGTGCTTTGCCCGTGGGCATGGGGGCGGCGC
>CAZSTM010000312.1:0-4122 GCA_964609635.1 uncultured Gemmatimonadales bacterium | reverse complement strand
CGCCACCGGCGCACAGGCCGAGCGGACGCGCGGCACGCGCTTTTAAAAAAGCGCGTGCGCCGCCCCCCCGGTGGAAGGGTACAGCTAAAGCAGTCGCGATAAAAAAAACGTAACCAACACACCCAAAAAAATGATCCAAGTTGACTCCAAGATGCATTATTTTTAATTTTTAAAGAAGATGCCTCGTGTGAGCCTAGAAAAATCTTAAAAAAGAAAGATGAAAAATGAAAAGTAAAATTTTTTTCCTAACCTTGCTGATAGCATTCTTGGCGGCCTTTCCGACCTGTTCAAAAATCATACAGGTCGGCAAGTGGGAGCGTTTCGAGCTGATATTTAAAGCAACCCCGGAGGGTAATCCATTTACATTTGTAGAAGTGGGAGCCGTTTTTACTTCGCCGGAGGGTGAGAGAATCACGGTTGACGGGTTCTACGATGGAGACGGCGAAGGAGGAAGTACGGGAGAAATCTACAAGATACGTTTCGCCCCCTCGGAGCTCGGAAAATGGAATTACAGAACTTTTTCAAGTTTAAATGAGCTGGATGGCATCGGCGGAGAATTCAACTGTGTGTCCTCGGGGAAAAAGGGCCCTCTGGTTCGCGATCCGGCTAATCCCTGGTATTTGAAATGGGCGGACGGGGGATTTTTCTTCGAGACCGGGGCCAACGATCCCGAGTCTTTCCTGGCCACGGGTTTTGCCTCCCAACAGGAGAGGGCCGCGGCGATCGACTATCTGGCCTGGGCCGGCTGCAACATACTGTATTTCGGCATGGTGAACGCCGGTCCCGGAGACGGCGGCCCGGAAGAGAAAGTCACCCCCTGGCGCGGCGGGTTCGACAACCCGGACTTCGATACCATCTGCCTGGATTTCATGAACCGGTTGGAAGAAGTACTGGACCACATGGCCTCCCGCGGCATCGTGGCCCACCTGGTGTTCTACCTCGATGACTGTGGAAAGATCGCGCGGTCGATAACCCCCGAACAGGAGGAACTCTGGTTCCGCTATACTATCGCCCGTTTCGGCTGTTATCCCGACCTGATCTGGAATCTGGCCGAGGAGTACGAGGAGGCTTTCGACCGCCGGTGGTGTGAATCCCGTGCCGCGCTGCTGAAAAAGTACGATCCCCTGAACCATCCGGTTACCGTTCACCAGCTCTCGGGAGATAGTTTTGTCGCGGCCGGAAGCGGCAATTTCGACCTGACCGCCTTACAGTACAACACCACCGATCCCGACTCTCTCAACGCGGCGATACTAAAGGTGCGCAGCCAGGTCGAACAGGCGGGCCGGCCGATCCCGGTATCGCTCATCGAATGGACTCCCATAGAATCGGGTCAGGCTCAGCAGGATAGAAAGGGGATCTGGGCCATAGCCGCTGCGGGCGGCACCTGCCAGATTTTCAACAAGGACCAGGGGCCGGTCAGGCTTGATTTCAGCAGATGGGAGGCCCACTGGCGCTATGCGGCCATCCTGAAAAATTTGATCGAGTCGCTGCCGTTCGAGCGCATGGCCCCGGACAACAGCCTGGTCTCGGCCGGTTTCTGCCTGGCTCTGCCCGGGACCTGCTACCTGGTCTATCAGCCGCGGGGAGGGAAGTTTTCTCTTGAGCTGTCTCCGGCCCGGAAAGCTTACCATGCCTGCTGGGTGGATCCCCGACAGGGGCGGCTGATCGAGATTGGTGAGATTGCCGCAGCCGGGGGCGAGAAAAGTTTCAGCACCCCGGATGCCGGGGACTGGGCGCTGCTGATCACCGACCGGCCGAGAGAGGACTTTTCTCTTTCACCGTAGGTGCTTCCACTGAAATGGCTTGACCCTTGAATCGGGCGGGGCTATCTTGGCAGCGATTGCTTCCCGGAGTTAAATTTTCCGGATATTATAAAATTAACCTGATAAAAGATTTCTCAGGAGTGATGGATGAGCAAGAGCAGATCGAGTATCTACTTTACCGCCGGCGGTCGGGTGTTCCCGGACAAGGTCGACCTGCTGGGTGTTTCTTACGAGAAGGTCGAGGATTTGCGCTACGGAACCAACCCGAACCAGGGCGCTGCATTCTACCGTCCGGTACAGCATGAGGCTCCGGTGCTGGGAGCGATGGAGACCCTCAAGAGCGGCAAGGGCGGATTGAGCCAGACCAATATCGAGGACATCCACCATGCGGTGGGTATTGTAAAATATTTCGACCGGCCGGCCTGCGCGGTAATGAAACACCTGAACCCCAGCGGAGCTGCGGTGCAGTTCGGTGATGAGCCGCAGGTTGCGGTCTATCGCCGTGCCCGGGACTGCGATGCCCGTGCCGCTTTCGGTTCGGTAGTGGCATTCAACGAGAGTGTTTCCGTTCAGACCGCCGAGGAAATCATGAGCACCATGGTCGAGGCGGTGGTCGCCCCCGGCTACCAGGAGGGTTCGCCGGAGGTTTTCGCCGACCATGCCCGTTTCGGCCGCAACCGCCACATCCGGGTGATCAGGCTGCCGAATCTGGAAAAGCTGCCTCGCTATGCGGGGGATGAAACTTACGGGGTGAAAGAGATCAAGGTTCTGGCCGACGGTTCGCTGATCGTGGCCGATCCGTTCCTGACTGCCATCCGGAGCGAGCAAGACCTTCAGAGTGCCGACACCGTAAAAAAGAACGGCGAGCGGGTGAGTATCGAAAAACAGCTGAGCCCCGAGCTTGCCAGGGACTTGCTTTTCGCCTGGTATGTCAATTTCAACGTGCGCTCCAATGGTGTAGTAATCGCCAGGCAGGGTACCACCCTGGCGGTGGGTACCGGCCAGCAGGATCGGGTCGGCGCGGTGGACCAGGCGATTGCCAAGGCGCGGGCCAACGCCGGGGACCAGGCTCTGGCGGGTGCTGTCTTGAGCTCGGACGGTTTCTTTCCTTTTCGCGACTCGATCGATCTTTGCGCCGAGGCCGGAATTGCGGCAATTATCCAGCCGGGGGGAAGCCTGCGCGATTACGAGGTGATAGAAGCCTGCAACGAGCACGGGATTGCCATGGTCTTTACCGGCGAACGCTGTTTTTCGCACCATTAAAAAGACAGGGGCAGAGGGTAAATCCCCCTCAGTCCTCCTTTTTAAAAGGGGGAATTAAGAGGAGATTTACAAATGCAAACAGGTCCCAGAAGATGTCCATGCATATCCTGAAATCTTTCGGCGAGTACCGTTCACAGCTGATTTTCGGCCTGCTGGTGAGCCTTGCCTGTGTCGGCGCTGTATGGCTGGAGTTCCGCTACAGTTACGTGGAACGGGCAATCGGACGCTACCTTTCCTGGCACAACCCGGGCCGCCAGGAGTTCGGCCTGGTCTGGGAGAATGTCACCGTATCGGAAACCGTCCAGCGCCGGCTGGATGACCTGGTGGAGGATGCCCGCCGCCGGGAGGCGGTCGAAGAACGCATCCGGACTCTGGACCGCCTGGTGGAGCTGGTCTCCTCCCGCGAGCGCATGATCCTGACCCGCGACCAGTTCCTCGAAATGTACTCCGGACTCCCTTTTTATCAGAGCACTCTGATCATCGAGCCTGTCCACCTGCTGGAGCTGATCGGCAAATTTCCCTCCTGGGAGCGCACCCTGATAGTTATTGAACCGGAAGGGTTGAATTTTTACCTGGTGGATGGACTGAACAATGTGCTCGAAAGCATTGTTATCCCTCCCGAGTACACGGAGTTTTTTCTACTGGAGAAACAGACCCGGGATTATCCGCTGGATGCACTCGGCACGCCGGCAGGCAGCATCTACCCGGCGGAAGTATTTTTCAACGCCCTGGTGCGGCTGACTCCACAGGAGAGAAGCGGCATCCCGATAACCCCGGCAGAACTCATCTCCTGGCGCTACCGTCTCCAGCGCGTGGCGGTCTTTCCGGGAGCGCTGATCGGCGACCGGATGGAGATAGGGTTCGAGCTGATCCAGGCCGACGGGTTAAAAACCTATCGAATCCTGGGCCGCGGCAGCTCGGTACTGTCTCTGATGACCGGGATGGATGAGATCATCCTGAAGCGGGATAACCCGACCACACCCGCCGGACCGGAGCTTTAATAAGAAATGATTCTCGGACCCTTTACGGAACCTTGATTTTTCACTTTGTGACTCTGTGCCTGGTTTTATTCCGACTGCTGTATTCTTGAGAAAAT
>CAZSTM010000311.1:0-5556 GCA_964609635.1 uncultured Gemmatimonadales bacterium | reverse complement strand
GGTCCAACAAGACCCTCGACTTGTTTTATCCGGTGCGCGACAAGTTTTACTCTTACATCGACCGGAAAAACCTTTTCAGCCGAAAATTTATCAAGCACCAGAAAGAGGGCAGTCACGAGCGTTACCGGGAGCTGCTCTACGACCAGGAGGCCCACAAGGTCCACGACCTGGTAGAAGGAGAAATTAAGGATTGCGTACCTGATGCCCAGGATGAGCTTTCGATCTTCTATTATTTTCGCTCGATGGACCTGGAAGTAGGAGAGGGCGTTTTGCTTGAGGGTTTTGTCGACAAACAGGGCAACCCTCTCAAGGTGGCCGTTTATCGTAAAGAGTGGGTCGATGTGCCGGCCGGGCGTTTTTACTGTATGGTAGTCGAGCCGTTTATCAAAAGCGGTGGGCTGTTCAAGTACAAGGGAAGCCTGCAGATCTGGCTCACGGATGACCGGCACAGGATACCGGTAAAGATAAGCAGCGAGCTCGATTTCGGTAAAATTGTGGTTCTGCTCGAGTCATATGAACTCGGGAATTAAAGGGGCAAAGTGGCAAAGTTGCCGGTTTTGGCTGACAACTAACCACCGGCCACTAACCACTAACACTAACCACTGGAGCCGCGATAGAAATGGCCAGCCGTTATCCCAGAACCGACCCCGCCGGGGTGAAAACCAGGTCCATTGCAGACAGGACCCATAAGGTAGACGTAGGTGATTTCGGTAAGCCCTCGGCGGTGGATTCCTCTTTCCTGGAGGGACTCCCCCGCCAGTTGAAAGCCGAGGACTGGCGCGCGTTCTGCCGCTCGACGGCCGAGGCTTTCAAGGCCGGACGGCCGGTGATCGCCATGCTGGGAGCCCATGTGATAAAAGTCGGCTGCTCGCCCTATCTGATCGACTGGATCGAGCGGGGCTTTTTGACCGCGGTGGCTTTCAACGGAGCTACGGCGATCCACGATCTGGAGATCGCCATGTGGGGTGAGACCAGCGAGGATGTCGCCGCCGGCCTGAAAGATGGTACATTCGGCATGGTGGAGGAAACTCCGCGTTTGATAGCCGATGCCGCCCGGCGCGCGCAGGCCGAGGACCTCGGGCTGGGGGAAGCGCTGGGAGAATACATCTGCGGCTCCGATGCGCCCAACCGGAAGGCCAGCATACTGGCCGCCTGTTTCAGCTCCCAGGTGCCGCTTTCGGTTCACGTGGCCCTCGGCACCGATACCATCCACCAGCACCCCGTAGTTGACGGCGCCGCGCTGGGCGCCGCCTCGATGACCGATTTCCGCATCTTCTCCGCCGCAGTCTCCAGGCTCTCCAAGGGTTCGGTGGTGCTTAACCTGGGCTCCGCCGTGATCCTGCCGGAGGTTTTCCTCAAGGCCCTCACTCTCAGCCGCAACCTCGGACATTCTTGTGAAGGGTTGGTTACCGCGGATTTCAGCATGATCCAGCAGTACCGCGCCACGGTGAACGTGGTAGACCGGCCCACCCTGGCAGGAGATGGGAAGGGCTACAGTTTCATCGGGCACCACGAGCTGATGCTGCCGCTTCTTCACCGCTCCGTGGAGGAATGCCTTCGGTGAAGTGAGTTTCAGTGACCGGCTTTGCGGAAATGCATGAAAGCCTCGATCTTGGCCCTCTCGGAGCGTGAGAGCGTACCGTCCACATCAACATAGAGTCCGTTGTATTCAGCAGCCAGGTGCTTGGCCAGGATGTTTTTACTGCAGAAGGTCTGGGCGAAAAAAACAGTGGGCACATCCCGGGGTATCCAGCATTCGAGCTCCAGGTCCGCCGGGGTACGGTTCTCGCAGCATCGCAGCCAGCCCAGCACCTGAGTCCCCGGGGGGAACAGGTCGTAGAGCGAGGTATCCGCGGCGGGAACACCCCAGAAGCCGGCCGGGGGTTCGGGACAGGCAGGCAGCTCTTCAGTCTTTTGCGGTCCGGTCAACTCTTCCAGGATCAGGTCCACCTTCTCGGACAGCGGCAGGAGACTGTCGCTGATCGGTGTCCCCTTTGGCTCGGTGCTGTCGTTCCGGGTCCGCACCAGAGGGACATCTTTCAGCAGTTCTTCCAGAATTTGGCCCAGGAACCGGGCGTTGTCGCACTTGCTGTAACCGTCGTCAAAGACTATTAAATCCGGCCGTAGGGACAGGGCATTGTCCAGGATGCGTTTGATTATGCGGCAGGTGGTTACGGGAAGCAGTTTTTCCGAATCGGTTGCCTCCACTTCCGGAATCTGGTTGTCCAGGTCTATCAGCTCATCACCGTAGTATTGAGAGAGCACTTCCTGGGGCGGGCAGCCGATAAATCCCACCTTTCGCCTGGTTTTGGAATTCTTTGGCCGGGTCTTTTTCATCATCCGCCTCCCGTTTGTGCAGCCAGTTGGCTTTTGAGCAGGTGTTTGTACCCGTCACAGCGGGAGCAGAGAAGTATCTCTCCGCGTTTGCCCAGGCTCAGCAGCTTGCGGTATTTTCGATTCAGCTTCCCGGTCCAGATCTTTTGCAGAGGTGTATGGTTTATGTCCCCGATAACGGCCCGGGCCTGGCTATCCCAGCAGCAGAGCACCGCCCTGCCGTCGGTGATGAAAAACATCTCGCGCTCGATTTTCGGACACCTGGCGGGCACATACCCGGTTTGGCCGCTCCAGGGCCAGCTGTACAGCGGCACCACCTTGGCATCCGCGCCCAGGTCGCTCCAGAATTTCAGGTAGTCTTCCTGTTCGCCGCGATTGAGCTCCATATCTATCATCCGCACCTCGACCCGGCAGGGGTGCTCGGCTTTGCGTGCCGACTCCACGAAAGCGCGGGTATTTTCCAGGACACGCCGGTAATTTATCGGCCGGATTTTCTCGGCCACCTTGCTGGAGAATCCATCGATACTGAAACGCACCATGTCCAGCCCGGCATCGAGCAGTTTTTCCGCGATTTCCGGGGTCATAAGCCCCCCGTTGGTGTTGAGCTCCACTTTGGCGGTTTTATCGCGCCTGATGTAGCGCACGAATCTTTCGAGACGTTTGTCCATAAGGGGCTCGTTCTGCAAAAATGGCCGGAAGGTGATACCGCGGCCCGCGCTTTCATCGATAATCTTGTGTACCACGCACTCTTCCATGAATGCGGGCTTGCGGCCGACCAGCTTCTGCTGGCAGAACTCGCAGGAGCTGTTGCAAAGGACAGTGGTCTCTATCTGGATGAATTCCGGCCAGTCGGGGTTCATATTTTATTTTATCTCCTCGATGGTGCCTATAGCTGCGGGGAAGCGTTGGGCCAGGACGGCAAGGGTGCGAGTCACGGCTCCCAGGTTTTCGGTCACCACGGCACGGGCGGCCTCGCCGTGCTCTTTTCTCGCATTTTCATCCGCCAGCAGGCGATCGACCACCCGCTGGATATCACGGTTGTTGGAGACCGGGAACGCCCCGCGGCGTTCGATCATCATTCGCGCCTCGAAGCTGTTGAGGTGCCGGGGGCCGAAAATCACCGGGCAACCGAAGCAGGCAGGCTCCATCACGTTGTGCACTCCCGTGCTGAAACTGCCTCCCACGTAGGCGATATCCGCCGCCCGGTAGATGGGGGCCAGCACCCCCATGCGGTCCACGACCACCGCCCTGGTGGATTCATCTACCAGGGCGCCGGTTCCGGCGTTCGGGCCGGCGGCGCCCGGGGCCAGGGAAGAATAGAGTTGGTAACTCAGCGAGTGCGTATCCAGGAAAAGGCACAACTCTTCCAGGTGTTGTTCTGTTAGTTCATGGGGCACCAGGATTAACCGCAGGCTCGGGTGGCTTTCGGCCAGGGAGGCGATTGCGGGCAGCAGGTGTTCCTGGTCCGCGGGCCAGATGCTGCCGCAGGCCAGGCGTGCCCCGGTCCTCCAGCCGCCGAACGGAGTGATCCTGGGATCCGTCTCCTCGATCCCGGCGGCCCTTTGGTAAGTCTGGTCGAAGCGGGTATCTCCGGTTACCAGGCAGTTCTCGCCGCCGATACCCAGCCTGCGGTAACCGGCGGCGTCCTCTTCCGAGATTGCGCAGACCAGGCTTAGAGCACGGTAAAAGCTGCGGTGAAAACTTCCGGCGGGCCAGCGCAGGCGGCCCGAGTCCGGCGACAGGGTGGCCGCGGTGACCGCCGCCGGTATGCCGGCTGCCTCTGCGAGCCAGACCAGGTTGGGCCAGATGTCGAACTTGGAAAAAACCACCAGCGCCGGTTTCAGCAGTTCCAGCAGGCGCGACACGTTGGCCCGGGTGTCCTCCGGCAGGTAGAAAGCAACATCCGCTGCGTCAAAAGAGCGGGCGTTATTTTCCACCGAGGGGGAGAAAAAGGAAAGGTAAATCGGCCGTGCCTCTTGCGCGGCTTTAAGCCGGCGCATCAGGGGGAGTGCCTGAAGGAACTCGCCGACCGAGGAGGCGTGGAACCAGATGCCTCCCGATCTTGCGCAAGCCCCGGGAAGAGTGGCCAGGTAGTTTTCGATTTCGGCGAAACTGCGTTTCCTGCCGGCCAGGGCTTTAGCCACTTTCGGCTTGCGCAGCGCGGCCAGGCGCGCGCCGGCGCGGCCGATCGGGAGAAGCGCCGTATTGTAAGCCAGCCGCCAGAGCTCTATCATCTACACCACCTTCTTGCGCAGGTAAAGTCTCCAGATGGCTCCATCACGTAACAGGCCCAGGTACTCGTGGCCGTAAGAGGCGCACCAGGCCGGCAGATCGGCCTCGATCCCGCCGTCGTCGGAAAGTACCTCGAGTACCGAATCCGCCTCGAGCTGCTTTATCCTTTCGGCGGTCTTTACGATGGGTACCGGACAGTACAGACCGATGGTATCCAGAGTGTCGTTTGCCGGCAGCGGTTTTGTCAGGATTTTATCTTTGCTCACGTTCGTTTTTGCTAAAGGTGCAGCCGCAGTAGTTCTGTCGATAAAAATGGTGCTTTTCAGCCAATTCGCAACTGATACGATAACCGTCTTTCTTCTTGAAATCAACCTCCAGAAAGGCTCCTCCATACCGCTCGGCCGCCCTCAGTCCCTCGAGGTTTACCTGCGAGGTCTTTTTGTGGGGACTCACGCTCAGGGTGGTGGCAACCAGGTCGGCGCCGATGGCTTTGCCCGCGCGGAAAGTCTCCTCCAACCGCAGACGGAAGCAGGCCGAACAGCGCTCTCCCCCCTCGCCGCTGTCGGCCAGGGGCCCTACAACCTCAAAAAAGCGTGCAGGGTCGTACCTGCCCTCGATCAGCGGAACTTTGCACGCCTTGCACAGACGGCGTATTTCCTTGAGCCGCAGGTTGTATTCACTCCTGCCATGGATATTGGGGTTATAGAAGAACACTGTCAGAAGATGCTTTTCTTTCAATCGACTGATTACATGCGGCGAACATGGCGCGCAGCAGGCATGGAGCAGTAGGTGTTTCATAGATATGGCTCGATAATAAAAAAAAGAGTCGGACACCGGGACCGGGAGCCGACTAGCGAACCTGACATTCGACGCACAGCGCGAGAGGACCTAAAGGAGAAAGCCCTGAGTTCGGAGTTTTGCGGACCAGACATATAATGATCAAACGGCACGTATGCGGCGGTTCCAGATATTTTTGATCATCCGGGCCGG
>CAZSTM010000310.1:0-5563 GCA_964609635.1 uncultured Gemmatimonadales bacterium | reverse complement strand
CCTGGCGCTCATATTGGTCACAATGAAACCAACCCGAGGGAAAAGCTCGCCCTGGTGCCACTCCACTTTCGCCACCACCCGGCGAGGCTTATTCCAGCTGGCTGCCTGATACTTGAAATCCGCATATAGCACTACCGGCCTTCTCGGAGGCCGTCCAACTGGACGGGTAAGCAGGTGTTCAATCAGCGTCTGCAATATATCGTTTGACGGAAGACGGATAGCATACAAGAATCCGTTTCCCTCCAGATATTCATAAAGCTCAGGTTTCGCAAAGGCTGCATCACCCCTGAAGTATTGCCTGATTTCCTTTTGTTTGTACCGCTGAACGATCGGTTCGAAAAGTTCCTGCCAACGCTCCGCACTGTGAACATTGCCGGGACGAAGCATCGCACCTTCACAATCACCGAACTGATTGAAACAGAACAGAGGATGGAAACAGGTGCAGCCGAAATGACCGTTGTAGGCCGATCCCTGCTGACCACCATGGACCCGGCTCTCCGAACTGTCCATATCCAGAATTATACGACGATATGCTGTTTTGTTAATCGCCCGCTCTATCCACCTGCTGTTGATCTCCGACAAAGCGCCAAGATTTTCCTTCAGCGTTAACATCTCAGTCTCAAAACGCCCCATCGTGTTGGTACTGGCAGCATTCTTCCTGACGTTCTCCTTCCCGGCGATAGCTCGCATCACTGGGTCTTTGCTCATCCGGGCGGCATCGTTGACATCCTCGTAACCGGCCAGGCGGCTGAAAATGGACTGGCGTAAAAGATTCTCTATTCCGTGCTGCGTGTTTCGCCCAGTTCGCCTATCGCTCAAAACTTTGCATACCGACTCGAATAATCCCAACGCCTCATCCAGCTCACGATAGGCAAGAAGACCTGCATCCGAGGTCACCTTTGAACCATGAAACTCCAGCCTGAGGCTGCTGTCAAAACCGACCTTCAAGCTTTCACCCTCTGGTTGATCCATACTTCACCTCTTGAAGCCGTGGTTTTCCTTGCAATTTAAAACTTTAGGCCGGATTAGAAAACCACTTTCAATCTTGATATGGTGAATCCGGGTATAAATAATGGTGTTGTTTACCCTGGCATTCAGAATCACAGATGGCACAGATGTGGCACGGATTTCACGGTTCCCCACCGCCGCCAGTTCTTTTTTGAGGGGAAGGGTTGGGAGCATCCGTGTTATCCGATCTTTAATCTGCATAATCCGTGATTTAAAACTATGAAAAGACTGTAAGCCATACTTTAGAAAGACCACTGCATTTTTATAAAAATCCGGTCTAAAGGAGTTTCTCACCGGTAAATTTAATCTTTGGCTCCGGGTTCGGAAATCATTTCAGCTGTTTTTTCCGGGCGAACCGGCGCTCAGCCGACCGGTTTGGCCCTTTTGCGCTCGATCTGCTGCTGGTATCCGCTTTCCCGGTAGGCTTCCAGAGGCACGGGGTGCAACCCTTGTCTCAGGCAGGATTCCATGACAATCGGCCCGGTATCGGCGTGCAGAAGTGCCCGTTCGAACTGTGCATTGGCGCCGATCAGGTCCTTTTCCCGCTGACAGGCGGCCAGCTCGGTGGAATCCAGTAAGGCGGCCTTGGCGATCGAGCGTTTCAGCGCATCTACCGATTTCAGGATGGAAGGTATACGCTGTTCGCTTCTTGCCATCTGGTCGAGGGCGAACGCCCAGTTTTTCGAGGGGTCCTGGTTGAAAACCACATTACCCTCCAGCAGCTCGTAAAACACTCTGGCCATCCGGTAATCCGCCTGCACCGAATGGTCGTCATCCGCGGCGTAGCGGGTGTTGAAATGAAGGCCTCCCCGGACTCCGAAAGCGATCAGGCCTCCCACGATTTGCTCGATATTGGTCCCGTGATGGTGGTGGCCCAGATCTACCAGCACCCCGCCGCATTCTCCGAAAAGCCTGGAGAGCTCGCGCGCGGTTCCCCAATCGGGGACAGTGGTGCTGTAGGTTCCGGGTTCGAATAATTTGTATTCGACCAGCACTTTGTCCAGGTTCTTCTTATGATCCCGGGGCACCCGTTCCCAGAAGGTTTCGAGGCTCTCTGAGACAAGCCCTGTTTTCTCCTGAAGTTTTCTTTGGCCGGGGTAGTTGGTGCCGTCGGGAAACCACAGGGTCAGCAGGCCGCCGGCGAGTTCCGCGGCGATCCGCGCGCCGAGCAGGGTCTGTTCGATGTATTGGTTCCTCAGGCTCCGATCCTGCGCGGAAAAGCTTCCATCCTCCGAGCCGGCCAGAAAATAGGTGGGGCTGATAGAGCCCATCCTTACCCCGTTGTCCTCCAGTTCGGCCTTTACCTGTTTGGCGATCTCGAAATCCCCGGTAGTGCCGTCCGATGAAAAAAACCAGAGGATATGCTGCCCGACATCGGGTGTCGAGCGGGTCAGACGGTGGACCAGCCCGGCGTCCCGGGCGATCTCTTCCGTGGTGCGCGCCGCACCGCCGGTGCCGCCGCCTTCGAACCTTCCTCCTCCGCCGAACCCCTGCCAGAACTGCCATCCGGGAACTTCTACCATGAACCTGGTTGTCAGGTCGATCGCCCGCTCGACCGCCTGTTCGCCGAAAGCGGCTCTGAGAAAATCCAGGCCCTTGTCCTTGAGATCATCTAATTGATGCCCCATGTTTTGCTCCGTTTTTAGTGACTAGCATCTGCTTTCCAGCTCCCGAATGAATCGCTCCCGGTAGCAGGCGAGTTTTTGTCCGATTTCAGGATTGAAAGGCTCCAGTTTCCTGTATGAGACACCCAGGCCGCTCACCTCCACATCGTAGGGATGGACTTGCAAACAGGCGGCCTTGCCCGCAACAGCGGCTCCCAGGGTGGTGGTTTCGCTGATAGGGTTGGAGTCCCGGTCCAGCATGGCGTAGACCTCTCTGCCGGTCAGAGTGGCGATCAGTCTGCCGAAATAGGGGTCCCTGGAGCCGCCCGCGGTAAGCACCACGGGAAGCTCTTTTTCTTCAGCGATGAGATCGATCTGGCAGGCGGCCACCGTTGCGGTGCTCAGGTTGGCGATTATGAGCGCTTTTTCTCCGGATTGGAAGAAGGCGGGCTGGTTGATTATCTCCCCTTTTATGTGGGGAAACGGTCCGGTCTGATGATTTACCGGGCTGATATTCGGCAGCACGAAACAGTCGGCCGCAGCCAGAACCTCATTTAGCAGGGACTCATCGAGCCCGCCGCCGAAATGCTTGCCCCGCTGCTGTACCAGTTTCTTCAGATGCTTAAAATCGTTTCCACCGCCGTACAGGGAAGTAACCACAGGATCGCCGTCCACCGTTCCCTGGACCAGGATATTCCGCCGGTACCCGTCCGGGGGGAGCTCGACCGCGCCGCCGATGCGGGCCGCCATGGTCCAGCTTCCCGCGTCCAGGTGAATCACCGGCGTACCGGCCCTGTCCCCGAAGGCCTGGTAGAAGGTGGACATTACCGGGATATGGGAAAGACAGGTATCGTGTCCGCCGGCAATCACCAGCGGACGTCCGGTAAGGCCCAGGCCGGAAGCCTGCTGCTGCGGCATCTTTCCCAGGGGCTTGTAGACCTGCCAGGGCTCGGCGGGAACCAGCCCGGCGAACGGTTTAATTTTCCTGCTCAGAGAACTGGGTGTGCCGGGCGGCCCGTTGATATTGCGCGCGCCGGTGTGGCACATCCAGTAGCTGTGTTCGTTCCCGGCACTCCGGACCGCTCTCAGGTAGTCATCTCCGAGGAAGTGTCCGGAGAGCAGGACACCGTAGAAGCCGAAGCCTTCCGCGCGGCCCAGTACCTGGGGGCGCTGGATTTCCTCGAATAGAAACCTTTTGAGCAGAGTCAGGCTGCCCGGAAAATCACGGATCGAGCCGGTCTCCAGGAAAAACTCCTGCTCGCCGCCCGCCAGCTCGATAAAAGCCTCATCCACCTCGGCGGAATATTTCTGGGTATAGGCCAGGCTCAAGGCCCGGCCGGGAACTTCGGCCAGGGTGTTATCGACGCCCACCAGCCCACCGCTGGCGCCCCGGGAGGCAGGGGCGATGACTGAGGCGGTTTTCATCTTTTCCGGCAAGCCTCGAATAACGCGATCGAACCACGAACATTCCTCACCTGTACAGTTATATTTAAGCCCTACCGCTTCGGTTACCGGGGTGTCCGTGGTGCGGCTGAACACGGTGGTCAGGGTGTCGAAGTCGAGCACTTCGAGCTTGATATTCGAGGCTCCATCCACCGGAACGATGATGGTATCCATCAAAGAGTCCTTGCCCTGAATCAGTTCGACAGCCTGCCGGCGAAATGATAGGTGCCCGAACCGACAGCGAAGACTGCATACCCGTTTTCACGGCTCAGCAGAGCGACTCCCTCGGCTTTATCGGCGCTGTTGCCGCTTTCAGTCACCGGCGCTCCCTCATCGGCCGGGACATACACGGTTGCGCTCGCATTCACCGGGACAGCGACCTTAAGCTCGAATGAATCGCCGTCCCTGCGCCATTCGCTGATTATTTTCCCGTGGATGGAGTTGTATTCGGCGCCGGCGTACTCCAGGCCGCCTCCGGGATACGGATGAATGACAATATTCTTATACCCGGGCACCCGCGGGTCGAGATCGATCCCGGCCACGAAGCGGTAAAGCCACTCGGTTATCGATCCTAACGAATAGTGGTTGAAAGAATTCATGCCCGGGTCCTGAAATCCCTTTTCTTCGGTCCAGCCGTCCCAGCGCTCCCAGATGGTGGTGGCTCCGTTTTTTATCGGGTAGAGCCAGGAGGGGAAAGTCTCGTTGTTTAGCAGGCGGTAGGCAACATCGGTATATCCCATGCGAGTGAGGACCGGATTGAGATGGCGGACACCGAGGAACCCGGTGGACAGGTGCCAGTCCTTTTCCCTGATGTCCTCGACAAGGTGCTCCGCGGCCGCCGGGCGAAGCTCCTCAGGCAGGAGGTTCATATACAGGGCCAGCAGGTAACCGGTCTGCGTATCGCCCTGAAGGTGTCCGTCCGGCGAGACGAAATTTTTCTGGAAAGCGGCCCTGATATCCTGAAAGAGTTTTTCATATTTCAGGGCGTCCTCACTGCGGCCGATAAGCTCGGCCATCCTGGACATCAGCCGGGCGTCATGCGCCCAGTAAGCCGTGGCCAGCAGGTCTTTGGGGGTGTCGGCCTTTATGGAAAGCCAGTCTCCGTAGTTGTTGCCGAGCCTGTTCCTGCGGACCAGGTACGGGTTTGCCTGGAGGAGGAAATCCATCCACCGCTCCATGGCGCGGTAGTGCTTCTGGATGATCCTGGTATCGCCGTAGCTGCGGTAGATGGTCCACGGCACGATAATCCCGGCGTCGGCCCAGGCGGGTGCGCCCTCGGGGCGATTGAGGGCTTCAAAATTGGGTGACACATCGACAAACGCCCCTTCTGCAGACTGGGCGTCCTCGACATCGACCATCCACTTGGTGAAAAAGGCCGCGACATCCATGTTAAAGGTTGCGGTTCTGATAAAAATCTGCGCATCTCCCATCCAGCCCAGGCGTTCATCGCGCTGCGGGCAGTCGGTGGGGATGCTGATAAAGTTGCCGCGCTGGCCCCAGCGCGTGTT
>CAZSTM010000309.1:0-5579 GCA_964609635.1 uncultured Gemmatimonadales bacterium | reverse complement strand
GTGGTGCAGCGGCTTTGCGGGATTTGCCCGGTAAGCCACCACCTGGCCGCGGCCAAGGCCATGGATGTAATCGTGGGAGTAGGGCCTGAGGGCCTAAGCCCTACGGCGGAAAAGATGCGCCGCCTGATGCATTACGGGCAGATTCTACAATCACATGCGCTCCACTTCTACTACCTCTGTTCGCCCGACCTGCTTTTCGGCTTTGACTCGGATGTCCAGAAACACAGCGTGCTGGCCGTGGCCGCCGAGTATCCTGACCTGGCCTACCAGGGTATCATGATGCGCAAGTACGGACAGGAAATTATCAAGCACACGGCCGGCAAAAAGATCCACGGCACCGGCGCAATCCCCGGCGGGATAAACAAAAACCTCTCGATCGAGGAAAGAGACAGCCTGCTTAAGGACATCGACCGGATCATCGAGTGGTCCAAAGGCTCGGTGCAACTGGTGAAAAAGGTCCACGGCCTGAACCCGGCCTACTTCGACAATTTCGCCTCATTCGACTCGAACCACCTGAGCCTGGTGCGCAATGACGGGGCTCTCGACCTGTACCACGGGGCCTTACGGGCAATCGATAAAGAGGGCAACAAGATCTTCGACCAGGTAGACTGCGCCGATTACCTGGACTACATTGCAGAGGAAGTAAAGCCTTGGAGCTACATGAAATTTCCCTTTATCCGCAAGCTCGGTAAACGCAAAGGCTGGTATCGTGTCGGCCCGCTGGCGCGGCTCAATTGCTGCGATTTCATCCCCAGCACGCTGGCCCAGAAAGAGTTCGAAGAGTTCAGGACTTACACCGAAGGTAAGCCTAACAATTTCAGCCTGCACTACCACTGGGCGCGAATGATCGAGATGCTGCACAGCGCGGAGATAATCAAGGAGTTGTTGAACGACAAGGACCTGCAGGGCACGAACCTGGTGAAGAAAGGGAAGAAAAATACCCAGGGCGTGGGCCTGCTCGAAGCCCCGCGCGGGACCCTCTTCCACCATTACAAGGTCAATGACAAAGATCAGATCACCATGTGCAACCTGATTGTCTCGACCACCAATAACAACGAGCCGATGAATTCCGCGGTGGCCAAGGTGGCGAACCAGTACCTCGAGGGCAAACAAATTACTGCGTCATTGCTTAACTTTGTCGAGGTAGCCATCCGGGCCTATGATCCATGTTTGAGCTGCGCAACCCACGCCCTGGGCAAGATGCCGCTCGCCGTGAAGCTCCAGGACAGCCGGGGCAGAGTGATCCACAGACTGAACCGGGGGTGATCTGCAATTGAAAATACTGGTAATCGGCATCGGCAATCCCGGACGAACCGATGACGGATTGGGACCGGCGCTGGCAGAGACGGTGGAAAGCTGGAACCTGCCCGGGGTGAAAACCTCGATCAACTACCAGCTCAATATCGAGGATGCCGCCGATATTGCCGAAAACGACCTGGTGATTTTTATCGATGCATCCGTCAATGTCGGCGCCCCTTTCGATTTTTACCGGGCAATTCCCGCCGCCAAGGGCAGTTTCACCACCCACGCCATGGAACCGGAAAGTGTGCTGGCGCTCTGCAGTCAAGTCTACGGCAAGCAGCCGCCGGCATTTATCCTTGGGGTGCGAGGAGAATCTTTCGAGCTGGCAGAAGGTATAAGCAACGGCGGAGCGAAACATTACCGGCAAGCCGAACGGTTTCTCAGAGATCTGCTGGATTCGCACACCGTACTGGAGCGCTGCAGTCAAGAGGCTGCGGCGGTCAAACCCTGATAATTGCACCAACAGTACGATCGGTCCGGATCCAAAGAAATTTTTCAGATCAGACAACAGATTTATCTACCGGGAGAAGTCCAACATGGCAGAAGACGACAAAAAGCTGATTCTAGTGATCGATGATGACCGGGATATGCTGGAGGCGATCAAAATCATGCTGGAAACCGCCGGTTTCGACGTGGGGCTGGCGGTGGACGGCAAACAGGGATTGGAAAAGGTCGAGGAACTGCAACCCGACCTGATACTGGTCGATATGATGATGGAGACAGTGGATGCCGGGGTGAAAATCGCGGAAAAGATCCAGGAAATCGGTTGCAAGGCTCCGATTTTCCTGCTCAGCTCGATCGGCGAAGCCACCAGCTACAATCTGGACACCATCGCCCTGGGTTTCGCCGGAGTCATACAAAAACCGGTAATCCCTTCCATGCTGATCCCGTTGTTCAAAAAAAAGCTGAATATCTCTTGAGCCGAATCTAGAGGTCGCCGGGGCAGGGACCGGTTAACGCATCCAAATTATCACCGGCAGGTAAAAGAGCGATCAAACGTTTTGTTCTCACATTTCAAGATGAGCTGGTGGAGCGAATCGGCTGGCTGATCCGCATTCGCTGGCTTGCCGCAGTCGGAGTGACCACCGTTACCCTGTTGACAGACCGGCTGTTCGGGCTGCTGATAGACTGCAGGATCCTGCTGGTTTGTTCCGCATTCATTTTCTTTTACAATCTGCTCTTTCGCCTTTATTTCCGCCGCCTGCACAAAGATGGGCAACTACCGATCCCGCATGCCCGGGTGGCCCGCTTCGCCAACCTGCAGATTTCAACCGACCTGATCGTGCTCACCGTGCTGATCTATTTTTCGGGAGGAGCGGAAAACCCTTTCATCTTCTACTTTATCTTCCACATGATCATCGCCAGCATCCTGCTCTCCACCGTGGCCAGCTACTTGCAGGCCACCCTGGCCATAGTGCTGTTTAACCTGATGCTCTTTCTCGATTCTACCGGGATCATCCCGCATTACCGGCTGTTTCCTTTTTTAGAGGAGTCGTTCCACCGCAATCCGGTTTATCTCCTGGGCCTTTCCGCGGTTTTTACCACCACTATATATCTCTCGGTCTACATGGCCACTTCCATAACCAACAAACTGCGCCATCGTGAGATAGAACTGTTCGAGCTGAAAGAATCACTGGAGCAAACCAACCGCCGACTGCTCGAGATTTACGACTACCGCAGCCGGTTTATCCTTAAAGTCGAACACGAGCTGAAAACGCCGCTGGCGGCCATCCAGAGCCTGATTACCGCCATACTCACCGGTCTTGCCGACAACCTGGAGCCTAAGGTAAAGGACTTGCTGACCCGTGCCGATCACCGCACCTACAACCTGCTCGAACTGATCCATAAGCTGCTCACCCTGTCCCGAATGCAGACCGCAGAGCACTCTTTCAAAACGGAATCGGTATGGCTGGGACCGATTGTTACCCGGCAGTTGGAAGTTATTAATCCCCAGGCGGAGAAGAAAAGTCTGATCATAAACCAGCGCTTCCCGGAGGACCTTCCCCCGGTCAAGGCGGAGCCCGAAGCCATGCACCATTTAGTGATGAACCTGCTCTCGAACGCGGTCAAATACACCGAGAAAGGCGAGGTGACCGTGAAACTCTGTGTAGAGGGCGATTTTATCCGCCTGGATGTTGCAGATACCGGGATGGGGATGAGCGAGGAAGAAGTGTCGAAGGTTTTCGATGAATTCTACCGGGGAAGTGACGCCAAGGCAAAGAGCGAGGGCACGGGGCTGGGGCTGTCGATTGTCTGGGAAATAGTCGAAGGGCACGGTGGGCGAATCGAGGTCGAAAGCGCTCCCGGCAAGGGATCGACTTTCACCGTCTGGATTCCCCGGGATAAATCCTGATCCAAAGTCGGCGGCGGCGCATTCATTCAATCCCATCCAGCCGCTTCAAACTTCTCTAAGTCTCAGTTCTATCTCTCCTGTTCCGGCGGTTCAGTCTTTTTCTTCACCTTGAAGCCGATGCGGTGGAAGGGGTTCACTTCCGCCGAAATAATATTGTACATGTGCCCTTCGATCCGCCGCAGGTAACGCAGATACAAGGTCAGCATGGCGCTCTGGCCGTGGGTTAAGCTGTTGTCCTCCTCGTTGATCAGTCGGTCGAGCATCCTATGGTAAGTCCTGTCCATGTCTTTATGGGTCTTGGCCAGCTGACGAGCTTTCCGGATGTTCTCAGCCTCGACAATATCCACCAGCGCGGCCAGACGCTCCGCCAGAGTCCGCTCGAAATCCCTGAGTTCCTTCTCGAATTTACCTGCGCTGAATTTACCGGGGTAATCGGTAGCCAGGTAGGTTATGTCCTTGGTATGGTCGCCGATACGTTCGATATCGACCACCATGGCGAGCATGACCAGAGAAGTCTCCAGCCCGGCGGCGCCGCTGAAAACCAGGTGAGTCAGCACTTTTTTGCGCACCTCCCGTACGTGGCGGTTGATCTCACGGTCGCGCGCCCTTATCTCGCCAACCGAGACTCCCTCCTCCTTGCGCAGGCACTTCACCGAGTCTTTAAACATCTGCAGGTCCTCTCTGAGCATTTCCAGAACCAGTTCATTGGCCTGGGTCAGGAGGTTCTTTTTACGTAATAATCGCATAATAGTTTTAAACATAACCTTTACTCCATCAGGTAAATTAACAACAACGGTATAATAAAAAACAACATAGCGACGTAGATAATGGCTATCAAGCGGTTTTTAGCAGATAATTCCGCCATGAATTTAGCAATACGTATCGGAATGAATTTTATCCACCAGAAAAGCATTATCCCTGATATATTAAACAATAAGTGAGCAAAAGCAACACTAATGGCCACGGCGTTTCCCGTAGCCAGTGCCGCCAGCATGGCTGTCACCGTGGTGCCGACATTAGCTCCCAGGACATAGGGGAACAGTCTTTCGAGAGTGATCATCCCGGCCCCGGCCAGCGGTACCATCAGGCTGGTGGTAACCGAAGAGCTCTGCACCAGGGCGGTTAAAAGCATGCCGAAAAGCAAACCGCGAAGGGCGGTGCGGAAAACGGTTTTTTCGAATATCACCTCGGCCCGGGTCATCACCAGGGCTTTCATGTAGAGCACCATGTAGCGCAGGGCGATAAAAAGCATGACCAGAGAAAAAATCAGTATGATCCATCCGTGCCCGGCGAGTAGTTCCGAGATCGCTTTGGCCGGGGGACTGGTTATCAATTTCAGCGGACTGGAAAAAGTCACTCCGCCGACTCCGCTGAAGATCGCGGCCAGAAATTCGGCCGCTCGGTCCAGGTAATGCGTGAACATCCACAGGGGAAAGATTATTATCACGGTTAAAAGGTTAAACGTATCGTGCAACAGGGCTGCCGCGAAGGCCCGGCGGAAATCATCCCGCCGTCCGATATGTCCCAGGGAAACGATGGTATTGGTAACCGTGGTGCCGATATTGGCACCCATCACCATGGGAATGGCCTGGTTCAAACTGAGAGCTCCAGCGGCTACCAGTCCTACCACAACCGAGGTGGTGGTGGAAGAGCTCTGCAACAGCGAGGTGGCCAGAATACCTAGGAAAAGGCCGACAAAAGGGTTTTCGGTGGGCCTGAGGAAGTTTTTGGCGGCATCCCCGCCGAGAGCCTTGAAACCGTGGCTCATCAACTGGATGCTGAGCAGGAAAATGTACAAAAACAACAGAAACAGGAAGACATTCTGCAGAGTTTTGCGGATATTCCCGGCGGCAGTATCGGCTACCATAGGCCTAAGCTCGTTTACTTTTTTAACTATCTTTCAATCAAGTAAATACGAATATCA
>CAZSTM010000308.1:3359-5580 GCA_964609635.1 uncultured Gemmatimonadales bacterium | reverse complement strand
CTTCTCGTGCCGGAGAAACTCCCAGAGCTCGGAAAGCATGCTCATTTTTGACATGGAGGTGCCCCATTGGATAATTTTATTGCCCAAAGGAAAGTCACGGTGCAATATACACCCAAATTAAGTCAGATCAACATTCCCCATATTAAAGGTTGATGTGGTTATTTCTTTACTGCTTTTTGATTGTTGACTCAAATTTTCGTCCTTTCGGGCCTGAATCACGAGATTCTTTATGGTTTCTTGGGCAAATTATCAGTTTTCCTAAGGGGTATCAAGACTTCTATTGGTCAAAGCGGAAAAAAACTCTTATCCCTGAGTTTAATCCATAAATTAGGATTTTAGGCCGTGCAACATCTCAATCGCTCAGTTCGAAACCGGATTTCAGCAAACATCCTTTTGCTAACAGCCACCCTCCCTTTCTCCCCTCACCACAAGTTAGCCACCGGGCCCTGACCTGTCTGAAAATAACGTGCCTGCTGTGCCTGACAACTTTAGTATCTATATAAATCATTTTACCACCCTAAACCCTGCATCGCTCCGTGCAAAATCCGGAGCTTGTTTGTAGCGGAAAGTCGGTCGGCATTCTTGTTTTGAGCTGTGCCAGCTGCCGCCGCGCAGGATACGGAAGGTCCCGGATGGGGAACCGGTGGGATTTTCCTCCGGACTTTCCTCATAATATTTGTATTCATACCAATCACTGCACCACTCCCATACATTGCCCGCCATGTCGTATAAACCGAATAAATTTGCCGGATAGTAAGCCACCTCGGTTGGGTAGCCCACTATTTTACTGAAGTTTGCATTATCGCTGTTGATTGTCCTCTCATCAGTTCCGTATTCATCCTGCCCCTCTTCCCGTGCGGCATATTCCCACTCGGCTTCTCTGGGCAGCCGACATCCATAATGAGCGGCAAACGCGTAGGCTCCAAACCAGGTTACATACACAACGGGATATTTTTCCATACCCTCTACCACGCTGAATTCGTACCCGTCATAAGTTATCCAACACTCATTTTCCGAATCAAAACTGCCCAAAAGATCCAGGTAATCCTGTCCGCTGTAAGGACCGGTTACTCCGGCCACACTGCTGGCTGTGGCGGTTATTTCTCCGGAGGCAAGAGCCTCGTTGAGGTAGGCTGCATACTGTTCGTTGGTGATCTCGGTGGCGCTCATCTGGAAAGCGGCCAGAGTCACTGTGTGAACCGGCTTTTCATCCCCGTATCCAGTGGGGCTGCCCATCTGGAAGCTGCCCGCCGGGATGGAGACAAAGGTTATGCTTTGGTCCTCCTCAGCGGGACCGGAGCCAGTCGCCGGGCTGATACTCGATGCCTTAAGAGCCGATAATTTAAGAGCCGAAACACTATTGGAAAGATAGCAGAACCAAATCAGCGAGAGTGAAAAAACCGTCAAAACAATTCCAACGCGATTTTTAAACATGTTGCCTCTGGCATTTAGTGTGTAACTGCAAGTAAAACAAGGTCGAGTCTGTCCAAGGGCTAAAATCTTTATTTTGGCTCATAAATTGCATAAGAGCGTTAAAGAAGATGACAAAAACTGTCGATATTAACAATAACAGACAAACTTTTATTTCCAGGAGTATAGCTATGGCCAAATGGATCGAAAGTACTCTGGCGGCAATGATCTGGTCCTGGCTCATGATCTTGCTGATGATGAAAAAAGCGGTAAAGGAAGGACACCTGGGCCTGGCCGATGCTAACCGGCGGCGGCCTGTTGGTTCTAACCTCCCTCGACCGGGACATCTCCCTCTAGATCGGCATGGTGCCGGTCTTAGAGCTTGAGGTACTTTTAACTCGCCTTTATTTAAAGTATCGGGATTGGGAACCGGATTACAAGAGCCTGTCTTTGAGGTTATCGATTGTAAACGGGGCCACTAAATGCCCGGTGCAGACAGTTATATTCCCCACTTTATCGGCAAAATATTCCCTCAAGTTAATTATCGGTCGTTTCTTGCGATTATTACCGGTTTTTTTACCTCGAGTTTTGCTCCGCGAGTCGCCGCTGGATATATTCGAGGCACACCCGCGATTCCTCTGCTAATTGCGAAAATTTTGGAGAATTCTCACCGGCAATAAGGGATACTTTTTCGAAAGCTTCCCGTGCCGTCTCCCATTGGGCTTTTTTCATGGAAATCAATCCCAGATACTTGAGTACTGCCAGCCGGGCTTGAGTATTTGTACTGCTGCCTCTATCTCTCGACCATGGT
>CAZSTM010000308.1:0-3349 GCA_964609635.1 uncultured Gemmatimonadales bacterium | reverse complement strand
GATCCCAAGCGTCATATCGGCATCAAGGGTATGCGATTTTTTAAGCCACTTTTCGGCCTCCTCGAATCGCCCGCCGGTTGTGTCCTGCAGGATACTCAGCCCTAAAAGATAATCGAGAAAAGGATAGTCGATATGGGGAATATTGGGTGGATGAAAATCGTAAAACCGTTGGATCACAGCCTCCGCCCGCGCCGGATCCCCATTGTCGAGGTAAAGTTTCGGCAGATGCTGGTAGGGCTCCGGAAAGTATGGAGCCAGCTCGAGAGTGCGCTCGAAATGTTGTCTTGCTCTGGTTGTGTCATCGGCAAATAGATATAGGCATGCCAATACATGCTGAGTTTCGAAGTGGTAAGGGACCAGTCTTACAGAGTCTTTACATTGATTAATGCTGTAGTCCAAGTCATAGGCGTGCAGCTTTAAAGCATCCATGAAAAGGTAGCGGGCTTTGATCAGCCGCACCGATTGGGAGACGCACAAGAGCGTAAATACCAGAGCTGAAAAAATAAGAAGGCGCTTGGCGAACTTTGATCCCAATGAAAGCCGGAGCCAGGGTCTTTCACGATCAAGCCATCCGGTTCCGGAGCCCGAAGTCGTAAACTCCGCCAGCAGTACGCCCACCGTGACCCAGAAAAAAGTGGCGCTGGTGGCGGTCTGCAGCGGAAAAGTAAATAAGCCGTTTACCAGGGTGCCGAACACCCCGGCGCCTGCTCCCAGTACCAGGTAGCGGAGTTGATTATTCTCTTCCCTGTCAAAATATCGAAAGACCAGGATAAATAGTATAATCCAAAAAGAGAGAAAAAGCCCCAGCCCCACCAACCCCACGGCCAGGCATACCTGAAGAAACTCATTGTGACTCTGCCGGGGCATATCGATCCAGCGCAGGATCGGTGGATGCATCATGTAGAAGATATACCAGTTTCGCTCTGATTTGTACCTGGGAAAGTTCAGTACAAACTGTCCGATTCCCTGTCCGAGCAGGGGGTCTTCCCTGATCATCCGAGCGCCTGCCTCGAGAAAAACCACCCGGGAGTACACATTGCTGTTTCTTGGATCCTTAAGCGCTCCAAGCCGGTCGGCCCAGGTTTTCAGGCGTTCCGAGGCGAATTTTCTCATTTTGGGGCCAAGGCTGCGACCTCGAGTTGTGCTTGCAAAAAATATCGCGGTGCAAAGCACTGCCAGTGCTATCAAAGCCAGGATTCTTCGTCCTCTGGGCCCAGTCAGCGTCTGTTTTACCGCCCGGCCCAGCGAACGGCCTTTCTTTAGGATCAGTACGAAAAAAAAGCAGCCGATACCGGTGAAAAGAGCCAGCAAGCCGGAACGGTTTTGAGAGCTTAATATGCAAAACGACGGTACTACTGCAGACATAGTCAACAAGAACAAGATTAAACGGCGCCATGTCGAGTGTCGCGGTTGCACCAGTTCCTGGACCAAAGCCCCCAGTGCCATCGGAGCACTCAGCGCCAGGACATGCATCAGGAAATTAGGGTTACCCTGGTTGCCCATCAGGGAACGGTAGAAACTGGAAAGCCTACCGGGTACGCGGGTTGTAGTTTTATAATAAGGGTAAATCAAATCGCGCAGCAGCGTATCGTTGTATTCCAGGTATTCCAGCATCAGCGCCCAGAGGGCAAGAGCGAGGGAGGCGAAAAGGATAAAATATAACGGAGAAGCGATCTCCCGGTTCCGGTACAAGTAAAAGGCAAAAAAACAGAAGCCGGCCAGAGTGCCGACCCGGTAAAGCTCCTCGAGACCCAGCAGGGGGTTTATCCCCCAACCGATCGATGCGGCGCATAACAGGAACAGTGCAGCCAGCGGCGCCGCTGCATTGGGCAGGGATAACTCCAGTATGCCTTTCAGCGTCGAGCGCACCAACAGCAGAAACACCATGGTAACCGCACCCAGCTGCACCAGAAAAAGCTTGGGCACTTCGAAACCATCGTGAAACAGCTTGGGCAGGAAAACAGTGGCGCCCCCCACCAGGCTCAGGTAGAAAACTACCCTTAAAGCCAGGTCGCACCGTCCTATCCAGAGCATTGATTGTTTCTGCCGTTTATCCGGTTTCTTTGTTTCGTTTTTCAATTTGCCACCTCTACCGGCGACCATTTTTCTCTTTCAGATCCATGAGATTTCATCGTCAGCGCTCTGTCCAATATCCTTTAGCGTTATCTCAGGGGAAAAATCATTCATGCGGTTCAGTCAATAATTGCCGGTTCTTTTAATTCGTATTTCATCTTTTTCAGGAGTTATTCGGCTTATTAAGCTGTTAATGTTAGAGCTCTTTCAGTTGTTTCTCAACCTGTTGGCGAATCTGAGGAGATAGGTTCATAGTGAGCAACATCTGGAGATATCGGCGGGCTTCATCGACTCTGCCCGACTTAATGCATGCATAGCTTAACAGATAATATGCATCAACACTGGGTGCTTTAGAAATTTCCGTAAGCAGCAGTTTTCTTGCCGGGCCCCAATTCTCATAACGGCAATGCATACCGATTATCCGGCGCATCATCTCCAGTTCATTTTGGTGCTCTTCCAAGAGGCGGCTTAAAAATGAATCAGCGGTTTTCAGGTCTCCCTGTTTCATTAGAATCCTTGCCACTTTGAAAGCTAATTGCGGATCGGAAAAGTGCATTATGGAAGCCTTGCGCAATACCTGGAGAGCTTCCTCATCTTGCCCCAATGCTAATAAGCCTTGCGCCAGAAGTAGTCTTATCTCGGTATCCATTTTCCTTTTGTCGAGAATCGAACGCAACAACCTGACCGCTTCATGATTTTCGCCTTTCCTGACAAGAACTTTGCCAAGACATTTTCGTATATCCGGGTTATTAGGACTCATGGTAAACGCCCTGCGGAATTCGCGTTCCGCCGCATCCAGAGAGTCGCGATTATAGAGAAACACACCTGTTTTCAGATGTTCCATTACATGAGGATGTTCTCCTGTTGTTAAAGGCTCAAGTTCTTGCTCTCTCCCTCCGGCATAGCCAATCGCTCGCAAGGCTTCCTGCTGCTGAGGGTTTTGCTGAACCTGACCGACAACCTTCAGGTCGTTTTCGGTTTCCACCAAAACATTCAGCCCGGCCTCGAAAGATTCTATCACCTCCAGCGCTTCATTCGGGTCGATCTTTTGAGGACAGAGATTAACGGCCTCATCCGGGTCGGTTTTCAAGTCGAAGCAGGCAATTGAACCGTCGTCAATAAACATGTAATGCAGACCTTCCGGAGTCCAGAGGGCTCGGTTGTCGAACTCCATAGGTATAACGTCATCCCCGGGGATACGGTTTACCCGGACTTCACTGTAGCAGGGTCGAGGCTCGATCGAAGTATCGAACAGGTAGCGAACCGCAGCACCGGT
>CAZSTM010000307.1:0-5581 GCA_964609635.1 uncultured Gemmatimonadales bacterium | reverse complement strand
TTTTAAGTTCTTCCAGGGCTTTCAAATGGGCCACTTGTAGCGCCTTTTCCGCGGGTACCTCGATATGAGGCTCTACTCCCACCCCCTCCCAGTTGGAGCCGGTCACCGGGTTGATAGAGTACATCTCCGGCAGCATGAGGACAAACTCGCGGCCCACCGCTTTGTACGAAATGGGGTGCGCTCCGCCGCGAGTGGTTTCTCCTACCAGCTTGGCCCTTTTGAGATGCTTCAGGTTGTAGCAGAACTCCTCGGCGGCCGAGAAAGTGGATTTTGAGATTAGTATATAAAGCGGCGTGTGGGCCAGATGTTTGCCGGGCACCCAGGGTGCGGTCCAGGACTGGTAGTGCTGGTCCTCGGGGCGCGAGTAGCTGCCGGTCAATTGCACCTGCTCCTCGCCGCTGAAAAAGTAGCTGGAGATGAAGGCCACCATGTCTCCCCAGCCCCCGCCGTTGTTGCGCAAATCAATGATAAGCGCATCACAGTTGGACAGGAAGCTCAGGGCGGCCACTGCACTCGCACCGGAACACTTGGGGACAAAGAAAATCCTCAAGTCCAGATAGCCGATATTTCCCTCCAGGATCGCGGCCTGTTTGAAACCGAAGTTTCCCCTTCTTTGGTCTTCTATCATTTTCTCGTCGGGAAAATAATCCTCGTCTTTCTCTTCCCTCAGTCCCTGGTTCATTTTAGGATCGTAGAAAAAGCCCAGGTGCTTGTCGTGGCTTAATTCCTCGAGGTCCGAATCCACCAGGCGGCAGAATTCCTTCCGGCCCACGATGTTCGAATACCTATCGTTTCGCTGAAAATTCAACAATTGCTCGCCGACCTTGAGGCCGGTATCCGGGAAAACGTAGTTATTCTTCAGGTATCTGACAATAACCTCGATGATTTCCTTCTGCTGTGCACCTGTCAGAGGCTCGGCCTCTTGCGCAAAGGCGGGACAACTAAACAGTGCGCAAATCAGAACCATACCGGGAATAAAAAATGATACAAATTCGAAAGCCGCCCTGCCGAGTAAGGCGCCGCCCGACCGCGGCTTATTCGCTGCTTGATAGGTGGCCGAACGGGAAGAATGCCTTATCCCGGGATTCGATACGATCATTTTTTACTCCTTGGGCTTGAAAAAGGACTGAACCCAGAAAAAGGATTTTACACCGGAGAACCTGACAGGCGCTTGCTTGCCCTGCAGTCCGATCAAAAAATCACCTGAAAAACAGTCTCAGAAATTTTATGCATCTGTGCCTTTATTTTTTTGCTTTTATCGCCTCCAGCACCTGATAGCAGAACTCGGTAAGCGTGTCATCCCGGGCACCCATTACCAGCACGATGTCGCCCTCTTTGGCGGCCTCGGCGATTGCGGGTGCGGCATCAGCGCGCCGCTCGAAATAAAGCGTATCTATTCCCGCCGAATTAACCCGCTCGGCTATATCGCGGCTCGAGATATCGCGAGCCACCGTACCGCCTGCATAGTAAATCTCCGGCAGCACCAGCAGGTCCTGCTGCTTTAAAACCCTGGTGAAAGTCTCCACCAACTCCTCGAAAAAAAACCGTGTAGGACTGTAACCGTGCGGCTGGAAAACCACGATCCGCCTTCTTACCGCCGGCAGGTTCTCTGTCGATTCCAGCACCGCGGCGATCTTATCCGGGTTGTGGGCGTAGTCATCGATCACCACCACACCTTTTTCCTCTCCCACTTTCTGGTAGCGGCGCGCCGTGCCCCGGAAAGCGGGCAGTACTTTGGAAAAATCCTCTCTTTTCACTCCCACCGCTTCGCAGGCGGCCAGGGCGGCCAGAACATTATACACATTGTACCTGCCCGGCAGCGGACTTTTAAGCTCGAGGTCTCCGACCCGGAATGAACAGCTCCAGGGCCCCAGGCTCAGCTCACAAGGGCGCAGTTCAGCCTTTTCGTTCTCGATAGCGAACCGCACGATTTTGGGCTTCCCCGGCGGTTCGAGCCGGGAAGTGTTGGGGCAGTCGGCGTTGACTATCAAGGCTTCCCGGCACCCGGCGGCGAATGAGCTAAACATCGGCATCAGGGCGGAGATTTCGTGGTGGTCGCGCTGGATGTTAAGGATCGCTCCCACTGCCGGCCGGTAGTGAGCCACCGTGCCGTCGCTTTCGCAAGCCTCCACGCAGAAAATTTCGCTGTCGCCTTTAAGGGCGTTTCCCGTGGTCGGACCCTCCTGGTAGTTCACCAGGGGTGCCCCGGTGATAACATTGGGGCTGAAACCGAGCTCGTTGAGCACGAAAGCGGCCAGCGCCGTGGCGCTGGATTTGCCGCTGGTGCCGGCGAAACACAGGCCCCGGCCGCTGTTAACCAGGCAGGCCAGCAGGGCGGGCCGCCCTATCACCCTCAGACCCAGAGCCTGGGCCCTGCTGTAATCGGGAGTATCCTGCTCCACCGCCGTGGAGACCACCACCGCATCCAGGTCGGCGGATACACCCGAGCCGTCCTGGGGGAATATCTCAATGCCCTGTGAGGACAGTTTTTCAGCCAGTGATAGGCCTTCTCCGCGGTCGAACTTGCGGTCGGAGCCGGAAATCTTCCGGCCGCCCTGGTTCAAGACCTGGGCCAGGGCGCTCATCCCGCTTCCGGCGATACCGGAGAAGAATATTTTATTAAGGCCTTTCAGGTCGATCTCCATCGATTCATTCCGCTTTTTATCCGCAGATTACACAGATTGCCAGGAAAAATAATCAGCTGACACCGGCCGGGTCGATAACCCAGGCTTTTTTTAAGTGTCGGTGAGTAACTTGTGGTTAACGGTACTGCTGCTATTATTAATTTGCTCACTAAATAATAGGGCGCGCAAGCTCTAGCTGTCAATCGGCGCGGCTTAAGCTCTGGACCGCCAGGCCGGAAGCCACGGTGATCAGGGCGCCGGTAAACACGTACCAGGTCCAGGCCAGGTCGGTGTAGTTGACCACCAGGATGATTCCCGCCAGCCCCATGCCCACCGCCGCTGTCACCGCCCGGGGGGCGCTTACCCGGGTGAAAAAGCCCAGTATGAAAAGTCCCAGCAGGGGCCCATAGGTAAACGAGGCCACCTTGAGCCCGGTCTCCAGCACGGGTCCCCAGCCCCCGGCAAAAAAGGCCACTATCACCAGCACCGCCCCCCAGAAAACCACCAGTCCCCGGCTCAAAAACAAATAGTCGGCGGCCGGGCGCTTGCTGCGAGACAGCGGGCGGATGACATCCATCACGGTACTTGCGCTCAAGGCCTGTATGCCGGAATCAAGCGTGGACATGGCCGCGCCGAACATCGCCGCCACTACCAGCCCGGCAGCCACGGGCGGGAAGTGATGCACGATAAAATGGGGGAATATCTTGTCCGCCTTTTCCAAAGGCACCAACGGAGGATGGGCCAGGTAAAAGTAGTGCAGCAGCACTCCGACCAACAGAAACAGCAGGAACTGCGGGATAATGATCAGGGCCGAGCCCACGATCGCCCTCCTGCCGTCCGCTAAAGAGCGGCAGGTCAGAAGCCTCTGGGCCAGCACCTGGTCAGTGCCGTGGGAGGCCATGCCCAGGAACGCCCCGCCGATCAATCCACTCCAGAAAGTGTAAGTCCCGGTCAAGCTCAGGGAAAAATCCCACAGGCGCAGCTTCCCCTCGGCCGCTGCGGTGGACAGCACCGCGGAAAGCCCTTCCGGGAACATTCCCGCCAGCAGCCAGAGGGCCAGCAGAGCGCCTCCGACCATGATCACCGCCTGAAAACAATCGGTCCAGATAACCGCGCTTATGCCGCCGGCCCAGGTGTAAAGCACAGTCACCGCGGCAATGAGAATTATCGCCGTGACCATGCTGCTTATCTCCATCACGGTTGCCAGCACCAGGGCCGCGGCGTAAAGGCGTACTCCGCTGCCCAGCACCTGGGTTACGAAAAACAGCCCGGCCGCATAAGACCTTGCCCGCGGCCCGAACCTGCGGCTGAGGAAACCGTACACCGTATAAGTGTCCTGTTTCAGATAAGCCGGGAGGAAAAACGCCGCCAGCAGAATTCTGGCGGCCAGGTAGCCCAGGGTGAGCTGGATGAACCGCATGTCGCCCTCATAGGAGAGCGCGGGCACCCCGATAAAAGTCAGCACACTGGTTTCCGTGGCAACCACCGAAAGGCAGACCGCCCACCAGGGCATATTGCGGTTGCCCAGAAAATAAGCCCGGCTGTCCACCTGGTAACGAGCCAGAGCCAACCCGAACCCGGTTACCAGCACCAGGTAAGCCAGTATGACCGCTATATCCGCCGTGGACAAACTCATAATTCAAGACCCGAGCAAAAACAAAAAAAACAGAGAAAGATAGAGGTTGTCTGTTTTGGAAAGACAGAAAGAAAATTGGCTACTGAGGCGGCTAAAACGCAATAGTTTTGATAAGCAGCAGGTGCTTTAAGCGCTGCTTTTCTGGCTGAGTTTCTTGGCGGAGGGCTTTTCCTTGTAGGATTTAAGCAAGCTTTGATAACAGTCAACAAAGCTTTCGAGAGCCTCGAGGATGTTTTCCAGCTCGCTGACCTTGAAATCCACGATGCAGTCGCGGCGAAAACCCTGGTTTCCGAACTTGGTATAAAGGTAGTCGTAGATCAGGCGTATGGAGGCCAGCTTGTCGCGGGCGTCATCGGAGAAATTTACCAGGTGCCTTGAGGATTCGAGATTCACCATGGACTGCTGCAGTTCCAGGTATGCTTTTTTAGAATCGTTGAGTTTCTTTTCGATTTTATTCATACCGGGTTCCTTGAAAAGGATAAATTAGGTATATTGCAAGCTTTATAATATAATATAAAATATTACATTATTTGTCAAGCACCACTTTTAAAACCGGTTTTAATTTTAAGTAAGAAATAGTCTCCGGCAGCAGTCTTCATCGTCGCGCCGCCGGTTTATACAACTGAGGGTAAGGGACTGGTTTTCTGCGATCTGGGAGGGCGGGACCGGTGTTTCGCTCGAGAAACTAAAAACCCTCCGGCTTCTCCTGTAACCAGGGCCGGAGGGTTGTCTTTCGGTAAAAGGTTGGCCGATCCCGTATAAGCGAAAAATGTGCTCAGGTCTTTTCCGGAGGCTTGCGGGTTAAGGCAACTGGACACAGGGGGTTTCTTCCGCAGCGTTCAAGCCCGGATTGTTTCGGTTTTCCGGTGCCTGGCCTGCGAAGAAAACGAATTCGGTAATGAAAGTTCTCGAACAATGCTTGCAGATCATGCTCTTAAAGCCCTGGGTGCAAGCTCCCTGGAAAAAGGAGTCGAAATTTTCCAAGTTCAGTTTTTCCACATCACAATATCTACACATTATACCTCCGTGTATAATGGTTATAAAATAGTCATAAAACACGGTTTCCTATGGTAGAATATCGACTCCGGCGGGCAGAACCTTAAGGAAAATTATCATCTTGCGGGATGTTTTTAATAGGGGAAGCGGCAGCTTGAAAGAAGCGGGATTTGCGGCATAAAAAAACGGACCCCCGCACGGAGGGCCCGTCTAAGATGAGTACTTTTATTTTTATTCCCGGTTGCTGCCGTGCCGCCTCAGTTGAGAAAAGACTGCAGGGCCCGGCTGCGAGAAACATGGCGCAGGCGGCTGATAGCCTTTTCCT
>CAZSTM010000306.1:0-5584 GCA_964609635.1 uncultured Gemmatimonadales bacterium | reverse complement strand
CTCTCGAAAAAGAGAATAAAGAAGTCAGAAGCCGGCATAGAATATCTTTTTGGTGGGGAGGGGATTCTGACTCCTGACTCCTGTCTCCTGAATTCTTAAAAAAGACACACCCCGCCTGCTTGCGCAGGCACCCCTCTCAAGAGGGGACTTAATCCGGGTTATCTGTGGATAATCATTGAAAAGTTATTTCCAGCCTCGGCCTGAGCGTAGGGATAGAATGCTCGCTCGGGCAGAAAGAGATGTTGTACTCATCGCGAACCGGAGAGACAACCCAGCCGTGGTTTTTTTCCGGATGCGACAGCCAGCTTTCCACGGTCTCGGCAAAAGCGCTCAGGTCGACAGACACTGGAAGCGGAGGACGCAGCTCCTGACGGCTGTCCGCCGGGAGGGGCCACTCTCCCTCAAGAAACGCCTCGGGTTCTTTGTCTTTAGAGGGATGCCAGCCGGGTACTTTCGGTCGCTCGAGGTAGTTTATCGACTCCACCCAGGGTTCACCCACTGCGGCCACGCGGTAGAGGTCGTCGCCGTCCCCGGGCGAAAGCGAATTCTGACGGCTGCAGTAAAGAACGAGTTTTATCCCTGTTATCCGGGACCCTGCTGCGGGTTTGGAAAGCCCTGTCAGGTCGAACGAGATATAGATTTCCGAGAACTCCTCGCCGGCTTGTTCGCCGTGGACCCAGCATTCGAGGTCCAGACCGTCGGTGCGAACCTCGGGGTCATGTTCGCGCACGGTTACATCCCGGCAGCCGGTGTAGTTGTTCAGGCCCTGCCTGAGGGCCACCACCTTTGACGGCGGCTCAGGCTCGGGAACGTAAACAATGGCGCGCTCGAAGCCCAGGCAGGCCTGGCCTGCATTGTCGCGCGCCCTGATCCAGAGCTGGTGGTGGCCGGGGGCAAGCTCGGTCCTGCTCAGAGACAGGCTCCAGTTTTCTGCTCCCCGGCACCGCTGCCAGGAAAGCTCGTCGATACGCCGCTCGACAACAGAGACACCCCGGTCGTCCTCGGCGCAGCCCTGCAGCTCTAGAGTATTCTCGACCACGAAATAACCACCCGTATCCTTGAGGTGAACCGTGGGCGGGGAGTCGGCCGGTGAGCGCATGGCGAGCTCTTTCAGCGGGAATTCTTCTATCAGCGCAGGGCTGTCGCCCGGCAGGGTTATCTCGTAGAAGTATCCGTCAAGCGTGGTATCCATCGAGCATGCAGCGAGAGTTTCTGAAAGGATGGTGCCCAAAGTGTCGCTGTGCCGGTGGTGGTGGTGTCCGCTGAGAGCCACCACGATGTCGGCGGCCCTGGTGCTCACCAGGGGCCAGGGACCTCCGTCAGGGGCCGAGGACCACCTGGGGGGATGGTGCTGGCAGAAAACGATCTGCTCGCCCGGAGGCACCGAGTCGAGATAGGCTTTCAGCCAGGGGAGCGAGGCGACGGAGTCCGTGCTCCAGTTCATGATAAAATGAGTGCCCCGGTGCTCGAAAGCGTAATACATGGAGGGGAATACCGAGGTCCACCACCAGGGGTTGCGGGCGTAGTTGTCATCATGGTTGCCGGGGAGAAAATAGACCGGGAAGCGCGCGGCCTCGGCGATCTCGCGCACCGGCTCCAGGTATTCGGGCTGGTGGGCTGTCACATCGCCCAGTACGATCATGAACTCCGCATCGCGGTCCCTGACAGAGTGGAGGAAATCCCGCCAGCGCCCCAGGTGGCTGTCCACGGCGATATGGGTATCGGCGATCGCCAGAAATTTAATCGGCCCGGTCTTTGACCGTCTCACACAGAAAAGGAAATTCGGCGCCAGCAAGATCAGGATGAAAAACACCAGCCGGTTCAGCCACCTGCAATTCCAATAATTCTTCCCTCTCATCTTGAATCCTCATGGTTGATAGAAGTTTTTTCTAGCCTGAATAGCAGGCAGATGACCTGAGTTTATTTATCCAGAGTTTTCAAAATCTCCGCAATCACGTAGTCGCGCAGCTTTTCCACGTCGTCGTTTCTGGTGGTAATAAAAAAATCGGCATCCGAGTAGATGCGGTTGTCCTGGAAGATACCGTTGAAAAAACCCGCCTGCCTGCTGCGTATTTCTTTTCGCAAGGCCTTCCAGCGCTCGGGCTCTGCCGGGGCCACCAGGTTTTCGAGGGTCTTGATATAGCGCACGTCGTCGATCCCCTCGCGGGCGGCCTCCACAGCCAGGGTACGTACCGGCTCCTCGCCGTCCACGGAAGGGAATACCGCGTTCCAGTCGGCATCCGACTGGGAGGGCGTGGTCACGAACTCGCCCCGGCCGTCGAAATCGTTCCAGGGATTGCTGATATAGTAGTTCCAGGACCAGAACCACATAACCTCGCTTTGGTAATACGAGGGAATCTGCCCGTAGAGCATGCGGCACTTGCCGAAAGACTGGTCGGCGCAGATGTTGATATAACTCCAGAAGCGCTTATGGTGGGCGCGGGCGAGCATCTTGATATTCTGCAGGTCCCGGTTGGCCACCATGATATCGCAGCTTTTGATCAGGGGGCCGGGGTCTTTCTGCGGCTGGAAAAACACGCCGTAGACCGGGAGGTCGGGAAAGTGCTCTTTTACCAGGTGGTACTTGTGGGGGTGGTAGGCCATCAGGTGCTTGGTCGGCTCATCGTGGATCATCAGCACCATTTCCGGCCAGCCTGCTTTTTTAGCGTGCTCCACGATCAGCCCCAGGCCCTCGACCCAGAGCTTGTCCCAGCGCGGGTCGGTGAAATCCGCTACGGTTACCTCTATGCCTTCCAGCACCCGGGTCATCAGCCTCAAGCCGAATTCCCGGGCCAGGCTCATCTCGTAGTGTCCCCGGTAGGCGTTGCCGAAAAACATCACCAGCGGGCCTTGCATTCCGGCATCCTGGGCCTTTTTGACAAAAGCATCGTACATGGTGAAATCCATGCGCACCCGGCCGTTGTCATTGGTGATCTTTATGTGATTCAACTGATTCGGCCCCCAGGCCGCCAGGGAAAAAAGGGCATCCAAGCCGTAGCGTTTCATGAACCTGAACTCGCCGTCCACCAGCCTCCTGCCGGAAAGGAAAGCGCCGAACCGGGGGAGGCCCTTGTCGGTAAGCCGGAAAGGCAGCACCCGCACCGAGACCGGCAGATCGAGGCTTAGGCCCTTTTCATCCGTCACCCTTACCGCCGCGCGGTAGAGCCCGGCAGGGGCATCTCCCGGCACGGTAACCGTGACCCAGTAGAGCCGGCTGGTGCCCGCAGGCAGAGGGTGGCCGGAAGCCGGGCGGATAAACATGGGGTAACGTAAGTAGCTGCCGGTGGGCCAGGTGTGGGGGTTCTTAGGGGTGTACTGGACCGGATGAAAGAGCACGTCCTCGACCACCATCGCTGAAGACAGCCAGGCGTGCTTACCTTCCGCGCCCACCGGCGAGGGCGCCGCGGAGAGTTTTTTCACCTCGCGCAGGGCGTAGGCCGAGAACGGCTGGGATTCTATCTCTCCGGGTGTGGCGACAATTTCAAGGGCATCGAGCAATTCGCCGGGCGAGGGTTTGGAGTTGGGCAGAACTTCGTAGTTGCGGTCGCGACGGTAGAGCAGCCAGCCGCGTTCCCGGTCCGCCGGCCCCGGCGATGCTGTATCGGCCTGCACCGGAAGGAACCGCTCGACAAAGCCCAGCCTGACCAGATTTTCCTCGTAATCCTGCGGCACCGGCAGGTCTCCGGCCTGGGCCTGAGCCTTGGAAATAAAACACAGGGGAAACAAAAGGATGCACCAGAAAAAAGCTCTCATCTTGATCCTCCCGGTTTAAAGAGTCCAGGCGAATTGACATTTTATGGTTCAAAAACCGTAAGGGAATTAACTATCTAATATCCCGTGCCGGCGCCGATTCCCATGCCGTCCGCCCAGCCGGTGAACCATCCTCCGGGTTTCAGGCCGGACGGCACGGCAGCGGCCGAGGCAATGCCGAGGTGGTCCAGGTACTCGAAAGTATATCCCATTCGGGTCAGCCGCCGGCGGGAGTCGGCTGAGAGGGCGTTGGGCTCGAGGTAGATCACATCCGGCAGGTGCTGGTGATGGAACCGGGGGGCTTCGATCGCCTCGCGCAGGTTCATGCCGAAATGAGCCAGGTTGAGGAAGATCTGCAGCACGGTGGTAATGATCCTGCCGCCTCCGGCCGCGCCGATAACACAGGTCAGCTCCTCTGCGCCGTTTCCCGCGACCCGTGTAACCACGGTGGGAGTCATGCTGGAGAGCATACGCTTGGCCCCGGCGACCGAGTTGGCTTCCCCCTGAATCAGGCCGGACAGGTTCATTTCCCCGGGCGCGGTGGAGAAATCGTCCATCTGGTTATTAAGGAAAAAACCAGCTCCCGGCACCACCGCTCCCATGCCGAACCCGCCGTTGATAGTGGTGGTCACCGCGGCGGCCCCGCCCCGGCTGTCGATAACGCAGAAATGGGTGGTCTGTTCCGGCTCGGGCTTTCCGGGCGTAGTCTGTTCGCTCCTGCCTGCGCGGTCCGCCGGTATGAGCTTGCGCCTGCCGTCCAGATAAGTACCGGAAAGCAGGGATTCCAGCGGGATGTCCACGTAATCCGGGTCGCCCAGGTAGTGGTTGCGGTCGGCATAGGCCAGGCGCTCTGCCTCTACCAGGTGGTGCACGTAAGCGGCCGAGCCGAAACCCATGGAAGCCAGGTCGAACGGTTCGAGAAGCTTTAGCATCTGGGCGAGCACCACTCCGCCCGAGCTGGGCGGGCCCATGCTGTATAGCCGGTAGCCCCGGTAGTCGATAACTATCGGCTCGCGCGCCTGCACCTCATAGGCGGCCAGGTCTTGGCGGGTGATAAGCCCGCCGTTGACGGCCATGAAATTGGCCAGGCTGTCTGCGACCCAGCCGGAGTAAAAGCCTGCCTTGCCGTGCCCGGCAATCTGGCGCAGGGTCCGTGCCAGGTCCGGTTGGCGGAAGGTCTCCCCGGCTTCAGGAGGGTGTCTATCCGGGTAGAAAACCGCCGCGGTGGAGGGGTGGCCCCTCAGCCAGTCCCGGTTTGCATCAAGCCCCTCGATAAGGTCGAAACCTGCCGGGAAACCTTTTTCGGCCAGCCTGATCGCTCCGGCCATAATCTGCTTGCGAGAGAATTTCCCGGAGCCGAAGCGCTTCCAGGTCTCGAGTATCCCGGCGGGACTTCCCGGCACTCCGGCCGCCAACAGACTTTTGCGGCTTAATTCCGGCACTACCTTGCGGTCCGGCCCCAGGAACATGTCCCGGGTGGCCGCAGCCGGAGCTTTTTCGCGGTAGTTAAGGGTGAAAACCCTGCCGTCGGGCCGGCGGTAAACCAGGAACCCGCCGCCGCCCAAATTGCCTGCGCTGGGGAAAGTAACCGCCAGGGCGAACCCCACAGCGGCTGCTGCATCGGCGGCATTGCCCCCGGCGCGCAGGATTTCGAATCCAACTTCGGTAGCGTGCGACTCCGCGCTTACCACCATACCCTCATGGGAGTAGAGGGGGTAGGCGCGGGAGGCGTGGGCCTGGTTTGCATCAGGAAGAAATACAAAGACGGTGGCCAAAGATATTATAAAGAAGTGGGAAATTCTCAATATTCCCCCTGGAGATGATGGGGCCGTGT
>CAZSTM010000305.1:0-5598 GCA_964609635.1 uncultured Gemmatimonadales bacterium | reverse complement strand
AGCCGTGCTCGAACACCTGACCCGCCGGGGTTGTCTGACAATCAGCACTACCCATTACGGTGAGCTGAAAATCCTTCCCGAGCGTATACCGGGGCTGGTCAACGGTTCACTGGAGTTCGATACCGAAGCTATGCGGCCGACATTCACTTTCCGCAAGGGGCTTCCCGGACAAAGCTACGGCCTGGTAATCGCGCGCAACATGGGAATGCAGGAGAAAATTCTGCAGCGGGCACTGGAGTTCATGAGCGGAGAGACTGTAAATATCAACGACTATCTGGCTCGTCTGGAGGATGAGCATAAAAAGCTAAGTGATGAACTGGCCGCAGCGCAGTCCGAGCGCCGCAGCCTGGCCGAGCGGTCACGGACTCTGGAGGATGAACAAAGGAGCCTGGATGAGCGCCTGGAAGAACTGAATCGGCGCCAGAAGGATTTCGACAAACAAATGGCCGAGCGCCGGCGCCTGATACTTCTGGAGACGCGTAAAGAGGTAGAGGAGGTGATTGCCGAGCTTAGGGCGCAGTATTCCCGGGAGCGGGCCGGGCCGGTGGAAAAGCGCGCGCGCAAGGGCCTGGAGGATCGCATCCGGGAGCTGGATAAAGGCCGGGAAGCCTCCGAGCACCTGCCTGGCTCCCAAGAACATCCAGGGGTGCCCCCGAAAAAGGGCGACCGGGTAAGGATCCTGGAACTGGACCTCGAGGGAGATGTGGTGGAAGGCCCGGACAGCGCCGGCAAGTTTACGGTTGTCACAGGTCGCGCACGCATGAGCCTGAGCGGCGGGGAAATAGTCCGCCTGAGTCGTGGAAAGCCGACCGGCAAGACTCCGGTGCCGGTATTTATCGGTTCGGACAACGAGTCCGGTGGGGATAAACAGGTTGCCAAAGACCGTCTGGACTTGCGAGGTATGCGCAGCGATGAAATCCAGATGGAACTGGACCGTTTTCTCGATGCGGCGCTGATGGCCGGTTTAACCAGCGTGGTAGTAGTGCACGGCAAGGGAACAGGGGCCCTTCGCTCCCGGGTCTCGGAGCTTCTCTCCGGCGACAGGCGTGTAGAAAGCTTCCGCACCGGCGCCTGGAACGAGGGAGGCACTGGCGCGACTATCGTCTCGCTCGGTTAATTATTCAACAGTCAGAACCGGGCCGACAGGCTCACACGCCGGCACGATAGGCAGAGTTGCAGGGGCAACCGGCCGGTCGCCGGACTGTAGGGGCACAGCCTGCCGTGCCCTTTCAGGGTTTTTGCCGATCACTAAGAAACATACGCCTTTGAAGGTTAATTTTTGTAGCAGCCCAAAGGACAGCAAGGTATGAGTGGGTATTTCCCGGATGAGTTTATCGATCAGATTCGCTCCCAGACCGACATCGTGGAGGTGATCGGTCAGTATGTCAGCTTGAAAAAGCGGGGGCGTAACTGGTTCGGCCTGTGCCCGTTTCACAGCGAGCGGACACCCTCGTTTTCGGTTAACCCGGAAATGGGCATTTTCAAATGTTACGGATGTAACAAGGGTGGGGATGTCTACACTTTTTTAATGGAGCATGAAAAGCTTTCTTTTACCCAGTGCGTGGAGTCGCTGGCCGATCGCCTGGGTCTTAAGGTTCCGCGCACTAAAAAAGACCGTTCGGAAGAAGGAGTCGCTGACAGGCTGGTTTATGCCAACCAGTTCGCCCGGGATTTTTACGGACGGCTGTTAATGGAGGAGGAAGGCCGGCCCGCTCTGGATTATTTGAAATCAAGAGGTCTGGATGATCAGACCATTCAAGATTTCGGACTGGGCTGGGCGCCTGTGGATCGCCGGGTTTTGAAAAAGGCGGCCCTGGATCACGGCATCGCCGAGGAAACCCTGCTGGATGTCGGCCTGTTGTCCCGCTCCCAGAAGACTACAGAGAGTTTCGACTGTTTCCGTGGTCGGATCATGATACCGATCCTCAATCCCGCCGGCAGGACCATTGCTTTCGGAGGGAGGCTTCTGGCCGAAGGCGAGCCAAAGTATCTGAACACTCAGGAAACCGTGCTGTTCCATAAAGGGGAAGTGCTTTTCGGCCTGGATAAATCTCGCGGAGCGATCCGAAGGGATTCTAGGGCGGTGGTGGTGGAAGGTTACATGGACCTGATCAGTCTCTACCGCAACGGAGTTCGCCCGGTGGTCGCACCCATGGGCACGGCTTTGACACCCGAGCAGGCGCGGCTGCTGGGAAGATACGCCAAAGAGGTTTTCCTGCTCTACGATGCGGACAAGGCTGGCCTGAGAGCTACCTTTCGCGGAGGCGATGAACTTCTGTCCGCCGGGCTGACCGTAAGGGTGGTCACCCTGCCGGAGGGAACGGATCCGGATGATTTCATCAGGGCCGAGGGCCGTCAGGCTTTCGAGCGGCTCATCGGATCGGCGGCGGATTTTCTGGACCGGAAAATGGAAATTCTTACCGCCCGAACCGATCTCTCGGTCACCGCCAACCGTCAGCGGGCCGCCGATAAACTACTCGAATCGGTCTCCCGCTGCCGTGACAGCCTGGTGAGAAACCTGTACTTGAAAAAGGTGGCGGAGTTTATCGACGCACCCCAGTCTGTCCTGGCCGAGCGCTTAAACCGCTTGATAAGGGCGCAGACAGACCGGAAGCCCCGTCCGGTGCCTATGCGCGACACAACCACCGAGGGAAGCACCGGGACAAAAGCGGAAGGTTACCTGTTGGCACTCTGCCTCAAGCGCCCGGAATACGTGGATAAAACCCTGGAGCAACTGGGAGAGACCCCGATGAGCGATCCAGGATATGCGGAAATTTTCCGTGCTCTGGTCGAGGCCAAAAGCGGGAAAAGGAAGAACCTTATCGAGTCTATCTATGAGAAACTGCCTGAGACCTTGCAAAAACTGGTGGGCAAGCTGCTCTCCGACGGGGAGAAAGTCGAGCCGGCGAATGAAGTTTTTAACTCATGCTGGCGTCGAATCAAAATCGAGCGAATCGATAAACAATTGGAGGACAATCGAAACAAAGTCGAATACCTCGATAACACCGAGTTAATGCATGAGCAAATGTTGCTTGAAAAAGAAAAGAAACAGCTGCAGCTGGGCATGAGTGGAGCGGCGTGGTTGTCAAAAAGTTAATTATCGGTTGACTTTTTCCTGCCCGATTATTAAATTAGTTATTAACTACTTTTTTTAATGTGTGGTTTTTTGCAAAGCCGCTTGGATTAAAAAGTTTTGATTGTTCGTTTTTTGGTTATCGATTTGAGCGGTTTTTTAATGCACCCACCCGAAACGCCGAGTAATAGCCGGTGCAAAGACCACCAGGTTTCGTTAGAACGACTGCCGTCGATAACTCGTTAAACGATAAAGAGTTGGATATGGCCAGCAGGTTCAGGTTCTATCTCAGGTCGGTTGTTAATACACTGAATCTACTGCTGGGTTCTTTTAAGCGAACGAGTTTTTTCCCGCCTAGTTTGATTCCGGTTCATTGTTCAGGAAAAGCTTTGTTGTGGTCCCCGAACACTGGTTCTTTTCCCAGGACATTCACCTCCTGATTTAAAATGGATAATCATCTATGAGCCAAACAGCCTCCGGTCCTGACAGCGAAAGTATGAAATCTGAGAGCACCACCGGTGTCGCCGTTTCCGGTCTTGGCGAGGAGGTTGCGCTGATCTCATCGGTGGAGGAGGTTGCTTTACGTCGCAAGCTGAACGCAAAAAGAGCTTTAGATAGAGGTGCGCCCGCGGATGAGAGTGTCACCCCGAACGATGATCCGGTGAAACTGTATCTGCGCGAGATGGGCCGAGTTCCCCTGCTGGATCGCAGGGGCGAAGTGACCCTGGCCCAGGTGATCCACCAGGGAAAACGTAAAATTAAATCAGCGGTTTTTGAGAGCTTGTTTTCCTGCAAGCTGTTGCTGGAGGAAAAAGCCAGGATAGAGAGCGAGTATCTGGCCATCGAGGATTTTATCGATGCCGACTTAAGCGATTGGAAAGGCGGCTACCTGGGCCAGCGCGAGAAAAAACGTGTAATAAAACGTCTCGGGCGTGCCGAATCCCATTATGACAAGATTGTCGAACTGGCTAAGGCTCTGTCCAGGGGCGGCAAAACCGAAAAAAGACAGATAGAGAAGAAAATAGCCGAGCAACGCAAGCGGCTTAAGACCATATTTATGCGTATGCAGCTCAGTTATTTTCAGATTCAGCGTCTGGCGGAAACTCTGGCGGATATCAACGAGGAAATGGAGGACCTGGTAAAACGCCTGACTTACCTCGATAAGGTCATCCACCGGGTGGGAAAGACAGACAAGCCGTTAGCTCCGGGAAAAGTTCGTCAGTACCTGGCGCAAAAGGCTGGGATCGGCTATTTTGGTGAATGCCGGCTCGAAGACCTCAGGCAATATCGGACAGAGATCGCCGAGCGGTTGGCCCGGCTCGAAAAAGAGTACGGTCTCGACTGCCGCGGTTTCAACCGGCTGGTCAGGAGGATAGCCAAGTATGTCAGCGCGGTAAATCAAGCCAAACAGATGTTGATCAAAGCCAATGTGCGGCTGGTTATCTCGGTGGCCAAACGCTATGTTAACCGGGGCCTGGAGTTTCTGGACTTGATCCAGGAAGGGAACAAAGGCCTGATGCGGGCTACCGACAAATTTGATTTTCGCAAAGGCTACAAGTTCAGCACCTATGCTACCTGGTGGATCCGTCAGGCGATCACCCGGGCCATCGCCGACCAGGCGCGAGTGATAAGGGTTCCGGTGCACATGATCGAGACCCTGAACAAGGTCAACCGGATTTCCTGGAAGCTGGTCCAGGAAAACGGTTGCGAGCCCAAACCGGAACAGATCAGCGACTGCCTGGGATTGCCCGTGGAAAAGGTACGCGAGGTGATCAGGATCTCCCAGGAGACTGTTTCGCTCAACGATTTTGTCAGGGACAGCGATGACAGCCCGCTAGGTGAGCTGATCGAGGATACGGAAGTAAACTCTCCCGCCACCAATGCCGCTTTTTCCATGCTTCGGGACCAGATTACCACCGCTTTGAGCACTCTCACCACCCGGGAAGCCAAAGTGATTCGACTGCGATTCGGCATCGAGGATGGTTGCCCCCGCACGTTGGAGGAGGTAGGAGAGATTTTCAACGTGACCCGGGAACGAGTGCGCCAGATCGAAGCCAAAGCCCTCAGCAAACTCCGTCACCCCAGCCGCAGTGGCATCCTTCGCCAGTACCTCTTATTCTCCTGATGTTTTTACCACGGCTTATTTTTCAGACTCGAACTGAGTTGTAGGCCGAGAAGCCGCACCCACCAAGGCATACAAACTCTTGAATTGAATAGCGAGCGCATTCCCCGCGGCTTGCCGCGGAGTTAGCGAGCGAATATTAATAATCATAAATCCTTAACAATCGAAGATACCCGGCAGCTTGCTGCGGGGAGTCTTCAATAATTCGACATGGAATCAGGGCCTTTTTTCAAGTTTTTTGGGGGAAAATAAAGAAAAAGAAGGTTGACAATAAAGATGAAAAAGATTATCTTAATGTTTGCTTTAAAATGAACTCGACTCGTTTAATTGCAGGGCCCATAGCTCAGGTGGTTAGAGCAGCGGACTCATAATCCGCCGGTCCTAGGTTCAAGTCCTAGTGGGC
>CAZSTM010000304.1:0-5604 GCA_964609635.1 uncultured Gemmatimonadales bacterium | reverse complement strand
CAAAAGCGGCCGAACCCAGGCCGAGATTATCAGGAAAAATATCCAGGAGCAGAGTAATTGAGCAAGCAGAACAACCCTTCAAGCACGACTGCCGTGAAATCGGCCGGCGAAATATCAAGCACTACTGCCCGGACCGTGCCCCAGGATCTCTGGGGCAACATTATCTACTTCCTGATTGTAACCAGTGCCATTTGTTTTGTCCTGGTGAACAACACGCTCAGCCGGCTCATGACCACCACCGGGATAGTGGTGCTTTCGATCCTGTTTATCCTTGACCTTTTTGCAATCATCCCCCTGTTCAGGCTCTTTTTAATGTTTATGGTTTCTCGCTCAAAGGGAAAGAACCGTTAACAAAAAGTTCCGGCGGTGAGTTGGGGATTATTCGACCATCGTGGCAGGAAAAGCAGATTTACCTTATCAAAAAACGGCCCGGCTGTCATTCGATGAAAGCCGGGCCGTTCGTTTTTATTCATAAACTCTCGCCGCCGGTGAGAGGATCAATAATAAAACCATATGGTATGGTAATCACGAATGTTTTCTCCACGGGCGGCCAGTTCCTCGAGGTAATCGTAAATGGGGACATCGATGTAATTATATGGCGGTATGGGTTGTATGTTTTTCTCCCAGGGATGAAACTCGTACACTCTGGAACCGTCGGGCAGAATCATCACCAGCCGATGATCCTGCCAGGCGCGGAGATGATTTTTGCCAAGCTTGGGAACGTTGAAAACCGGCTCATCCGTCCGGTCCAGTCCGGGCAGCAGCCGCGCCTCCTCTTTCCTTTCCTGCAGAATGCGGGCGATGGGAACCATGTAGCGCCGGGTTTCCTCCTTGCCTTTCATATTGAAGGTGTAATAAGGGTCAACTCCGATTAATCTAAGGTCCCGCCGCAGTTTTACAGACTCGAAACGACGGGAATTCTCGATGGTGAATACCTCCTGATTATAGACACCCATGCCGGCTTTGCGAATCTTCTGAACCGCCTGCATGGCTTCGGGCGTTATTTCATACGGGTGTTCGAAATGGGTGACAATGGCAACCTCTCTTCGCCCGGGTTCGTGAAATTCGGAAATTATTTCAACCAGGTTGTCGGTCCAGCGCATCGGTAATACTACCGGAGTTCTGGTACCGATTCGTATGCGGTAAACCTGTTCTTTCTTCGCCAGTTCCTTGAGGATTGTTCTCAGGGATTCATCTTTCATTATGCCGGGATCGCCGCCGGTAATCAACACGTCCCCGATGCTCCGGTGGCTGTCAAACCAGGAAAGCGCTTCCTCAAGGCTTTTTCTCGAGGCGGTTGCCTTTGGATCGAGAACCTCGTTTATTTCCCAGTTGCGCTGGCAATAGACACAGATCTGAGCGCAAGTATTGAAAGGTTTCAAAATGGCGATACCTGGATAGCGCCTGGTAACCAGCTCCACAGGCGAGGTATCGTGTTCTCCCATGAAATCGAAAATAATGCCGCGGTTCGCCCGGTAGGCGCTCATTTTTTCGACATACTCCGGAGGAGGAATTACCTGTGCGCGCACCGCGTGATCATAGCCGATCGAAAGGTGACGGTCCATCAGACTCAGGTAATAAGGGGTGATGCCGAACGGAATCCGGTTCTTGTGAGCCTGTTTGATCGACTCCTTCTGTTCTGCGGTGAGTTCGATCAGGTTCAGCAGTGGTTCCGCAGTCCGGATAACGTGTTTCAGGTGCCAGAAGTAGTCATCCCAGTCCGACTCGTCGCCTCCGAAATAGCTCAGGATGCGGGCACGGTTCTCCTTTCTCCAGTTGATTACATCGGGATCCAGGCCTGAAGAGTATTTCTTAAAATATTTCTGGATGGTGGAACCCATTTCATCCAGGATTTCGGTGCGTGCCGTGGCGGCTTCGTGTCCCTCCAATGTAAGGAAATCGGGAATCCCTTTCCTGGCTTCTTTCGATTCAAAATAAATATTCGACCTGCCTGCAACTCCACGAAACAGATTTATAAACTCCATTAAAAACCCGACCGAAATCTCATTGATCAGCTCTTCCTGCGTTCTCCGGGCCAATTTCCATAGATAGTCAAGCGCGGACACTCCGGTGCGATACTCGTTAACCGGTCCTATGATGCTCTTGAAGGCCCGAATACATTCCCTTACGGTGGCTTTCTCCAGGATGTGCAGATCGTTGTCGATTTTAAAGATCTCTCTCTCGGCGCGCTCCAGGTAGGCATATAAGGAGTCACGCGCTTCTTCCAGGCCGGATGCGTTTTTCAGGAGATTGTATATTTCGGGGTTCGCCTCCCATAGACGGTCAAGGTAGGCGGGATAATCTACCTCGAACTTCGGCCTTATCATCTCGACAGCGTCGGTGAATATATCGTCGATAATCTTCGATTGAATTCTCTGCCGACCGGCTGCAGCTCCGGATTTTTTGTGAGCCTTGTCCGGGCTTTGCCGCTTTTTTGATTCTTTTTTATTCATAACCGCCGGGTCCCGGTTAACTGTGTGAATGTCTTGCGGAAAAAACTACGGTTGATTTTGGTTCGGGTTTTAGCTCGTTCTCCAGGTTAGTCTCCTCTGTTTGCAGCAGGTTCAACGCCTTAGATTCTTCCTTGAAAACCATTTATAGTGATTTTTCACTTTATCGGCAGATAGACCTGGAACGTACTGCCCTTGCCGGGCTCGCTCTCCACCTCTACCTTACCCTCATGGTCCTGGACAATCTGGTAAACTATGGACAGGCCCAAGCCTGTGCCCACACCAACGCCCTTGGTGGTGAAACCAGGATCAAAAATGTGTGGGAGCTTTTCTTTGGAGATTCCCTTCCCGGTATCGCGGATCTCCACCACCGCCCAGTCTTGGTTGCGGTAAGTCTTAATAAAGATCTCTCCCTCACCCTCAATGGCCTGGCTGGCATTTACAAGAAGATTCATGTATATCTGGTTCAAACGGTCGGGGAAACAGGTAATCCGCGGGAGATCGGCGTAGTCTTTATGAACCTTGATCTGCCTCTTGATCTGGTGGTGCACCAGCGTGAGGGTGGTCTCGAGCCCCTCGTGGATATCCACCGCCTCTGATGCAGCCTTGTCGATGCGCGCGAAAGTACACAAGGAACGAACGATATTGGAGATACGTTCGGCTGCCTTATTACTGACCGTACACAGTTTCTCAGTGTTCATACACAGCTTGTGCAGCTTCGTCTTTTCCTGGGTTTCCGATAGCTCTTTCAGCCCGTTTAAGAGGCTTGTTATATCTCTGTTGTTGCGGATAAAAACATCGATGTTGCTTTTCAGCGCGCCGAGGGGGGTGTTAATCTCGTGTGCAACACCGGCCACCAGGTGGCCCAGAGAGGCCATCTTTTCGGCCTGTATTAACTGGGCTGTTTTCTCCCTCAACTCGAGAGTGCGCTCATCCACCTTCCGCTCAAGCTCCTCACTTCTCTTCTTAATACTTCGCGTTCTTGTCTCGTGCACCCCCCAGATAATTGCCAGGACAACTACTATTATTACACCCTTAAACCAGATGGTAGCCCAGAAAGGCGGTAGAATTTCAAATGCTATTTCCGCCGGCCGCCGGCTCCAGAGGCCATCTTTATTTCCAGCCCGTACTTTAAATGTGTATTGTTCCGGTGGAAGATAGGGATAGGAGATAGAATGTTCGTAAGTTTCAAGCCAATCTTCATTCAACCCTTCCAGTTTATAATTGTAAATCACGTCTTCAGGAGCTGTAAAGCTAATCCCGACATAGTCGATCCTCAAATTGTTCTCTTGGTAACCAAGCTCGAGACCGCTAGCTACTGTTGTATCTTTCTCATGTATTCTCAATCTGGTAATGTAAATAGGCGGAGGAACAGGATTAGGTTTTTCCAAATGAGAATTATATTTTGTTACCCCATTTACTGATTCGAACCATAAGTTGCCTTTACTGTCCTTAAGATACCCCTCTAATTCACTGTCAGCAAGTCCGTCTTTTTCGGTATAGACCCTGAATGTTTTTCCGTCAAACCGGTTGAGCCCTTTGGAGGTTCCGAAATAAAGGTAGTTGCTATATTCAATTATAAAGTTACAGATGTTACTTGAAAGACCCTCTTCTGTGGTGTAATTGGTAAATTCAGCGCCGTCGAATCTGCTTACACCTCCTCCGTTGGTTCCTATCCATAAGTAGCCGGACGTGTCTTCAAAGATTGATAAGATATCGCTATGAGCCAGGCCGTCTTCGGTTGTATAAATCTTCCACTTTTCACCATCGAACTTGATCAGACCCCTGGGAGTCCTGAACCACAGATTGTCATTTTTGTCTTCAAATATTTCCCTGACTCCATATAGGTTTATATCGTTTTTCGATGTATGAATCGACCATTTTTCCCCATCAAATATACTTACTCCCGCATCCCCTCCAAACCACAAATTCCCATTTTTGTCCTCTAGGGCTGAAAATATTATAGTGCTGACAAGTTCATCTTCTATTTTGCAGGCCGTCCATTTTTCCTTGTCGAAGATGGTAAGCCCCCGTCCGCCTGCCAACCACAGGTTTCCCCCTTTATCTTCAAGACATATCCTATTAACCCAACCTATGGCGGCATTTCTATAAGTCGTCCATTTTTTTCCATCAAACTTGCTCAGTCCACCCATCCCGGTTGCAAACCACAGGATACCGTCGCTGTCTTTAAACATATCCATGACCACATTGTCACCCAACCCGTCCTCAGTTGTGTAAGTTGTCCATTTTTCTCCGTCATATTTACTTACTCCCCCGGCCTGTCGGGCGCTGAACCAAAGGTTCCCTTCCGAGTCCTCGAACCTTGGCGCCACTGAATTATCAGCCAGTCCATCTTCTGTGGTAAAAGTGATAAATGCCGTCCTGCTGAGCCTGCTTACTCCACCTCCCTGGGTCCCAAACCACAGGTTCCCTTCCGTATCTTCAAGCATTGACAGAATAAAATTTGAAGGCAGTCCATTTTCAGTTGTATATACTTTCCACTCGTGTCCATCAAACACGCCCAGGCCTGCTCCCTCGGTTCCAAACCAGATATTTCCCTGATCATCTTCAAGCATTGACAGGGCAGTTTCCGGCGGCAGACCGTCTTCTACCGTGAAAATAGTATAATTACCTCCATCAGGTTCACCGGTGATTTTTATTACTACCGGTCTGGCGGGTTGTCGTGCTTCTTCTTTTCTGTTACCTCCGAGCCAGATATTACCATCTCTGTCTTCAAGAATTGAACTAACATTACGAGGCAGCCCATGTTCCATCGTGTAGGTTGTCCATTTTTCACCGTCGTATCTGGTTACTCCTCCTTTGGTCCCAAACCACAGATTGTCCTTAGAGTCTTCAAGTATTGAGGTGACAGAATTATGTGCCAGCCCATCTTCCGTTTTATAGGTTGTCCAGTTTTCCCCGTCAAACTTGATGACACCGCCTCCAAAGGTGGCAAACCACAAATACCCTTCGGAATCCTCAAGCATCGCCCAGATTTGATAGTCAGCAAATAATCCGTCCGCCGTATAGGTTGTAAAGTTTTCACCATCGAATCTGCTTACACCTCCCCGGGTACCGAACCAGAGATTACCCTGTTTGTCTTCAAGTATTCTAAAGACAACATTATCGGCCAGCCCATCCTCGGTGGTGTAGG
>CAZSTM010000303.1:0-5606 GCA_964609635.1 uncultured Gemmatimonadales bacterium | reverse complement strand
AAAAACCGCCTCCCGTAAAAGTGCTTTCCAATACCCCGGCACTGTGTTTTGAGAAGATTTGACTGTAAGACCCATCATAGACTTTCCAATCGTCCGTCCTCGCCAGCCGACAAGCAGACTGGAATAGAGCAAGAAAGACAATCCGAAAGTAAGCTCGAAGGGAACATATGTACCGGCATAGTTGAATATCCTAAGGACAACAAGGACAACCAGCCACACGATAAAAAGATCCATCCAGGTCGCAGCAAATCGAATCCAAAACCCAACGCAGCGTTCTTTGATAGCATCCTCCTGCAAAAGAATCCCCCTTTTTTGAAGGTAATTCCCTCCCATGTTCAGGGATTATAAAGAAGATCGAAGTTTTTTTTAGATAAACCAGGCTTAAAGAAAACAAGTGTTTGAATTGGCGGGAATTAAATTTACTCGTTTTTTGGTATTGGTAAGGGTAAACGCGGGTTAATTTTGTGAAAATTCATCAGAAAAAACACGAATCGATTTGTCCGCCTCCATACACTCATTGACTCCCTAAGTATGGTTAAAAAAACAGAAACATCCATCCTGATTGCCAGCTCCACAGCAAATCGCCGTCCATGAACTCCCAAAATAGTAAGAAACAAGCCATATCCACAGCTGCTTACTGTTTAATATCCACCACTGCGTGGTGGATTTTCAATATCTGGCCCACCTTGATCTTGCCGTCCTCCGGCAAATTCGGGTTCCAGCTCATCAGCTCCCGGAGCCGGACACCGTATTTCTCGGCGATCGAGGTAAGGCTCTCGCCGGAGCCTACCACGTGGTCCTGCTTGTCTATGCGCACCGAAAACGAAGTGTTTTCCCTGCCGGGCACCGGAACGTTGATCCTCTGGCCGATGCGCAGGCCCCGCCTGGCGAGCTGGTTGTCGTTGATAGATTCCAACTCCTCGCCGGGAACCCCTAAAAGGCGGGCCAGGCCGTAGACTGTATCGCCTTTGCGAACCAGGTAGATGCCCGTTTGGGGGGTCAGCGGACGGTAGGGTTTCGGCTTGGGTTTCTCCGGCGGCTTTTCAACTGCCGGGGTTACCGCGCTGGCCGAGGGCTTTTTCGCCGGCGGGCGAGCCTGGGAGATCCGTTGCTCCCTGGCGATAACCGTGTGCTGGCCGATCACCTCGTAGCCTGCGGGGGACCAGTGGAGCTCCTTGACCAGGCTGTTGCCGTCATAAAGCCTGCTGGAAACCCTGATCTCGCACCTGCGGTCCGAATCGAGGTCACGTATCGAGTCGAGCCGGGCGCCCTTGAATTCGCGCGGGTTGCCCCGGTCGTTCAACATCGGGGTCTGGAGCCATTCGCCGTCGCCCCTGTAGTACACATCGAAATCCAACAGCTCCCGCTGCCCGAACACCAGGATCACCTCGCGGGAGCCGTCGCCGTCAAGGTCCTCGAAAAGAACCTTTTGCAGGTCGTTCTCATTGGCCATCCTTCCGGCAAGCCGAGCCAGCGCGTCGCCCGGATTTTCCGTGCCGGCGCCGCGCGAACAGCCGGCTATCCCCATCAGAACCGCCAAAACTATCATGGACAGCACCCGGAGTACTTGCTGTATCGAATTACTCATTCGCCTAAACTCTCTGTCAGTGATGAAAAAAGTGGACGTAACCGGGAATATTTTATTAAAATACAACCTGACGACCGATCAGGCAAGCTCATCGGGATTTCTTTTCCTCACTCACGGCACGGTTTAATGGAATACCAGGTTGACCAGACAGTTGAAATAAAGGCGCGCTGCCCGGACCCGGATGCCATGGCGGAGGCTATCCTGGAAACGGGCGCCGAGTTCTCGGCCCGTCAATGCCAGGTGGATACCTTTTACCGGGTACCTCACGGGCGGCTCAAACTCCGGCGGAGCGAATCCGAGGAGTATCTCATCGGCTACCGGCGCCCGGACCAAAGCGGGCCCAAGCACTGCCTGCTGAACCTTTACCCCTGCCCGGATGCCGGGCGGATCCACAGATTACTCTCCGAGACCCTCGGCGTGTGGTTGGTAGTAAAAAAGGAACGGGAAATCTATCTGCTGGGAAACACCAGGTTTCACATCGACCGGGTGGAGGGGCTGGGCAGTTTTGTGGAGATCGAGGTTTTGGGCCGACGGGGAGTGGACAGCGTAGAAAACCTGAGGAGACTCTGCGAAAAATACGTCGAACTGCTGGGAATCCACCCCGAAGACCTGATAGAGGCGGCATATGCCGACCTGCTGGAAGAGGGCTTATCAGGCAGCTGAGGAAGAGGTCGGGCCCTGCCGGCTCGCCTGTGAGACCGGCTGGACTTTCAGAGATCTCCGGCGTCGTTCTCTGGCGGTAATAAAGGCCAGGGCCATGACCAGCAGCAGGGAGTAGTTGAGGATCATAAACCAGGACTGGCCCCAGGAGATACCGTCAACCTTGAAATCGCTCAGGGGGAAGAGAAACGGGGTCGGGAAAAAAGCGAAGGAGTGGGTGGGTATATCTACCAGGATGTGGATTATCCAGGCGGAAAAAGGAAGCGCCAATTCACGGTAAAGCCACCATAGAAGGGCCCAGATCAGTCCCGCTATGACCAGGCTGTGGGTGAAGTCATAAACTGTGTAAACCCAATCCGGGATGCTGTGCAGTGGAGGTTTTCCCGGGCGGAACTGTCCCTCAGTTATCCGGATAGCAGCCAACAGACCGAAAGAGAAAAGGTCCGGACAAACCCCGAAAAAAAAGGCCAGGCCGAATTTTTTTCGCCAGCCGGCGATCATCCCGCCCCACAGGCCGTGTGCCAGAATGTCCATCTAAGTTGCCGTCCATTGCTTAAGCCTGAATACAGCCTGCCCTGGTAGCTCCTACCGCGGCCCTAGGGCGCACATGTAGAGTATGGTCTCTTCCTTGCCGTCGATCCCCAGCAGGCCGTTGACCTCGTCATCGAAAAGAGCGCCGATCAGGCAGGAGCCCAGGCCCAGGGCCTCGGCCGCCAGGGTAACGTTCTGGGCGATGTGGCCGGCATCCAGGTAGATATAGCGGTAGCAGCGCTGGCGGTATTTCCAGCGGGAGCGCTTGACAATCGCCGTCCAGATAAATACCGCCGCACACTCGCAGAGAACCGGCTGCATCATGCCTGCATGCATCAACGGCTCCCGCAGGTCGGCTTTTTTCAGAGACTCCAGCGTGTGTCCCCTGACATTGTAATGATAAAGTCCCTGGTCCAGGGATTCCACCAGGTGGCTTGCCAGGTAGGTCTCCACCGGATACAGGGCGCCGGCCGAGGGTGCGGCGCGCAGCTCGAAATCGAAAGCTCGCCTGGTTATCCCCTGCCCGGCCCAGAGGAGCTGGCTTACGGTTTTTAAATCCACCGGCTTGTTTTTGAACTCGCGGAAACTCCTCCTTCCGGCGATGGCCTCCCACATCGTCCCGCCCCCGGAGGTCTCCGGCTCGGGCAGCTCGACAGATTCGGCTTCCGGGTAGTTCTTGTAAGCCGGAGGCTGTTCTTCCCAGCGGGGAGTTTTATCCCGCACGGAGTCACGGTCATACTTGGTAAGTCTCTGGAATTCATCCCCGATATTGTGGCTAAGGTCTTTGTCTTTGGACATTCGCACCTCGGGCAGTTATTAAGTAAGTTCGAAAAACTTTTTCGGGTTGTGGTAGAGCATATTTTCCGCTATTTCGAGCGCGGTCCCGCCGGGGTAATCGCCCCGGTCCACCTTGACCGCCAGGGCGCGGGCGATATTGTCCCGTGCCTGCTCCAGGTGGCCGTAGATGCTCTCCACCAGGTGCAAGTCTCCGCCGAAGCCAAGTATCTTGTTGTTGGGCACGTAATCCAGCCACTCATCGAGCATCTGCAAGCAGGTTGCCGGACTGGTGATGTGCATCCAGCACAGGTCGAGATAGACATTGGGAAAATTCTTTCCCAGCACTCCCCATTCGCGGCAGTAGGGAAATCCTCCGTGGAACAGCCCAAACTTCACCCGCCGGTACTCGCGAAAGAGATTTGTGAGCAGGCTCGGTCGGCTATCGGTGATTTCATTGGTATAACCCGCTTGCAGTCCCGTATGGAACTGGTAAGCCAGGCCGTGCTCCTCGGCAAAACGGATGGATTCATGCACCAGAAAATTCTGGAGAGGGGCCATCTCCTCCCAGGAGCGGTGCTGAGTCTTGAGCCAGGATGTGGCTTGATGCGGGTGTTTGCGGGCAAAGAGCAGGCTGAAAGCCCGGTCGGCATCGGCAACCGTGGTGCGCTCGAAAAGGATCGAACGGTTGTAGGCCAGGTTGTTTTTCAGGGCTACGGTCTTTTTGGACTCCATCAGATGTTCCAGGTAAGTCCACATGGCATCACGCAACTGTGAGGCGGAATGTATCGAACAGCCGGAACGCCGCTCCAGGTCCTCTAGCTCCTCGCGATTGTCCACCATGATAAAATGTCTGGCGTGACGGAGACTGTGATAGAAAAACCCGGGGTATTCATCATCGTTGTCGGCATCGAGAACTACCGCCTCGATATTGTACTTTTTCCTGAACCAGCTCTGATAAGAACCCCCGGTTATCCCGCTGCGGATTTTCTCCCACAACAAGTCGAAGCTTTTCTCATCGAGATGGGTGATCCCGAAAACGCCTTCCAGGGTGCGGGCCATCGACCTGCCGTAGCCGGTGGTCCTGGTATGCGGATAATATTTTAAGAAAATTTCCCTGGCAGCCGCCGGGTCGCGCGAGGGGTCCTCGGCAAGGGTTGCTTCCTCATCGGAGATTCCCGCGCCGCAAAGGTCGCAGCCCACGTAACCCAGGTTGAACGGCGATTGAGGCTCCTGCTGCCGGCTGCGCTCGCTCAGGGTGTGCTCGTGGGTGTCGATAACCGGCATCCCGGCGATTGCCTGTCTCAAATCTTTATAAATTGACTCCAGACGGGACATTTATTTCTCCTGGTATTCTTTTGTCAAGAGAGGATTTTTAACCACCTTTCCTTGAAAGATAAAGCTTTGGAGCGGCCCAAGTCAATGCTGTTAGAAGCAATCCTTTGCTTGCGATTTGCCGGGGATGCGTGTATTTTGGATTTTAAATCTAGGTAATTTGCGTAACCTGTGGATAAACAAGTAGAAAAAATAATGAACCCCAGACAACGCGTGCTGGCCGCGGCGAACCACCGGATACCCGACCGCGTGCCGATAACTTTCGATGCAGAAAAAGAGGTTTACGAACTCCTTTACCGGCACTTTGGTATCAGCACCCGTAAAGAGCTGTGGGATGCGCTGCACGTGGATACCTGGCTCGAGGGCCCGGTGATCAAGGACCCCAGGGAAAAGGCCCTGGAGGGCGGCCTGTTCCAGAACCGATGGGGCTACCGAACCAAGCGCCAGCCTTACAACGCCAACGGGAAAACCGGCTACTACGACGAGATAGTCTACCATCCCCTGGCCAAAATCGAGAGTGCCTGCGAGCTCGATGGTTACGACTGGCCCGATCCCACGCTGCTGGATTTTGGCCACCTGAACGAGCTGCGCAAGACCCAGCCCCACCGCGCGATAATCGCCCATATCACCCACGGGGGGTATTTCAACGCCACGTTCCTGCGGGGAATGGAACAGTTCCTTGTGGACCTGGCGATGGACCCCGTGCTGACCCGCGCCC
>CAZSTM010000302.1:0-5632 GCA_964609635.1 uncultured Gemmatimonadales bacterium | reverse complement strand
CTTACCAGGCTTAACTCAAATTCGCTATCGTCAAGAAAGACAATGCTGTCCAGTCCGATATTCAAATCCGAGGCAATCTGTCTCAGATTGGTAACCTTGTCGTTCCAGTTGATCTGATTTGCGGCGATATGCTCTTCCTTTAGCACCATATCAGGGTGATCGCGGAAAACCTCCCAAACATCCTCCTCGTTGTTTTTGCTGCACAAGGCAATAATTATACCACGATGATAAAGGTTCAAGATTTCTTGCTGAAATTCAAAGTAGGCGGAACCGGGAAAAGTCTTTGCCAACTTGATTCCCGCCAAGCCGTCTTCCCCTACAATGCCGCCCCAGAGAACGTTGTCGCAATCGAGAACCAGACACTTTTTATTCTTTCCTTTCAGAGCTCTGATAAATTTGAAATCCTCAGAGGCAATTTCGCCTAAAGCTTCTCGCGAATACGGGGCCTTTCCAATGTGCCAGTACCTCAGATCATAGAAACGTGCAGTACCCAACCGCATGAGAGGCAGATTCAGATTTACGAAGTATGTATTGTGATGGACGCTCAGGCTTGTTTTCAAGCTCTCATTCAGACGGTTGATAATGGACTGTTGACCACGATTTTGTTGGTCCTCAAGGATTCCCAAAGCCGGATAAGCCGGAAGTTCGAAACCGTGCCAGAGTATCATGGCATTTGTATGTTCACGAATGGCTCCGATCACCATGTTGATATACTCATTGATTCTTTCGAGCTCAACTTGAATCTCTTCCTCGCTAAGGACGTTGAAATTTCTTGCCAAGGGCCATGAAAGGTTTTCCAATTTAGTAAATACAAGAACACAGTCCGTATCTTCGCCTAACAACTCTCTCTTTCCACTTATCGCATCCTGAAAAACATTATCATACTGCCCAAAATGTACTTGCGCGTTAAAACTTATCTGAAAGGCAAGATATCTTAAATAGGGCTCAATTTGCTCAATAATGATGTTTCGCAGCACTGTAATATTCAAAGTCGGTAATCTGTCCGACTCAGATCTTTCCAGGAAATCCTCAATATCTGAAAGCGCAAAATCGGTCATACGCATTTTTCTTGTTCTCCGGATCGGTAATTAACAAGAAAAGTCTTTCTTAAAGGATTATTATTCCCCTTCACACACTTCATTATAAGCTTTTACGAAGCAATGCGGCGTAACTACTGCTCACCTCTTCATCATGCCATTCGCCTGTCGGTTTATAATTTATCGGAAAAGCAAAATCGTAAACGATCTCTAAACTTGCATCAGCAATTTCCGACCTTATGTGATTAACGCTTCTGTAGTGATATACATGATCAATTACCGGGCAATTTGCACAAGTAGTAACAAAAAGGTGACCATCATCATTGAGAAAGCTCCTTAATCTTTTAAGCACTTCTGTTGGACAATCCAAGTGTTCCATAACCTCACACATTACAATGTAATCTTTTTTCTCCACTTCTAGGTCATTAACATCGCTAATAATAAATCGGCATCGTGATTCAGGCAGATATATATTGGTAATTTCTTCGGCTATTCTGATCGAGGAAGAGCTAATATCTGCGGCAAGAAAATCGGCTGAAGAGAATATCTTTAAAGCTTCTACTAAATACAGTCCATGACCAGGGCCAATTTCAAGATAGGAACTCACATTCTTTAACTTCTGACTTTGGGTAATAAAAAAATCGATTAAGGCATAATGTTGGGGCCATAGAAATTGAGAAAGGGCAATGCCCATAACATAAGAAGCCATTTTATCTTCTGAAAAATATATCTTAGCTTTGGCTTCATTTGCATTATTGAGGGAATATTTACGTGTTTTCCTAAACTTAAATTCTTCGTAAATTATCATGTGACACATGTCCAGATAGGAATCGACTAAGTCTTCAATGGTAATTCCACGCTTTTCTAAAAAATTAGGTATTTTTTTAAGGAAATTTTCTGCTCGCTGCCAGTAAAGGCTGTCAACCTCAGTTAGAAAAGAAGAAATCGCCTTCTCCTGCACCGGACTTTTACGAAAAACCAGGTCCAGTATCTGCCTGAAACCTTTTTTACTATTATCTCCAGCGGAGATAGACATGTTTTTTCTCCATGAAAATGATGGTGACCTAAATTATTACTACCTTTTAGAATATATTAATTCGCAAATAATATGCCATGAAAATGGAGCCTTGAAACAAATGGAGATGAAAATTTCTCTGTGAAAATTTGATTTCTCATGTTGTCCAATTTTGAAGCTACGCTCCTCACCTTGCATGCTCGGTAGTTCTGGTAATTGCTCTTAACCGGCGAAAATACATTAAAATACACGTTTGAGTTGATTTTTAACGGGATGTGAGGATAGATTGAATGGTGGCAATACCTTTTGGAAGCAATAATCAGCCGGTTAATTAACCGGGGAAAAGAATCCAAGCGGAAGGTTTTAACTAACATACTCCGATATCTTCTTTGTTGTCCGCCTCCTGCGGTTCAATCCTTCTTGGCGGCTCTGATCTGCTTGCCCAGCATCATTACGAGCTCTCTCAACAGGCTGCGATCATAATCATCTTCGTTTCTTGAAAGAATACTCAGGGCCTCGAAGGGAGTGAAGGCTTTCTTGTAGGAACGCGCGGTGGTCAGCGCATCGTAGATATCGATAATGGAGGAAATTCGGCCGAACTGGGTCAGTTGATCACCGCTAATACCGCTGGGATAACCGCCGCCGGTAAGCTTTTCATGGTGCTGAGCCACTACCTCCAGAACCTTGTCCGGCAGTTTATGATGATCTCTCAGCAGATTTATACCCAGGGTAACATGGCTTTTCATCGTCGTGAACTCTTCATCGGTGAGTCGGCCGGGCTTATTGATCAACTTCGAGTCGACCTGGCTTTTTCCGATGTCGTGGAGCATCGCGCCCAGCCCCAGCATTTCCAGCTCTGGAGACTTCGGCAAACCGATAGCTGAACCGAGTCCCAAAGCAAGGGCGCAGACATTCAACGAATGCGTGTAGGTATAAAAGTCGTGCTCGCTGATTATCATCAGAGAAAAATATGAGGTTTCATTGTCGAGGATAAAATCCACCATGCTGTTGACCGACTCTCCAACTTTCTTGATCTTCTCGCCGCTGCGCGGATCATCCAGAACATCCCGAACCACCATCTTGCTCATCTCGCGCAGGGCGGTGGCCTTTTGTTCGGTCGCCTTCTGACCTTCACCTGAAGGTGAAGCCATCATCTTTTCAACAAAAGCCCTGTATTTGGGTAAATCCGTTTTGCGGACCATCATCTCCTGTTTAAAGGAGCAAATATTAGAGGTCAACTCCCACGGTCCTTCCGGTTTACTCTCCATTTCCGGGAAAAAATTGACCTCGTTTGGCACATGAGCGTAAAGCGGAAAATCTATCTCCATCCCTTCGACAAAAACATGACTGTTTATCGAATGATAATTATCGACAATATCATGATAGCGCTCGACCTGGGTCTTATCGATAAATATTCCCTCGTAACCCTCTGCCTTGCGCTCCTCTTCGGACTCCGTATGAAACTGCTCGCGGTACTGCTCGTAGAGCTCATAGTCCTCCTTGTTTATATAAAGATCGGCAATACTGTTAATCTTCAGGTTTTTGAGATTTTCTTTGGTAAAAGTATAATTCGCTTTGCGATAGAGTACGTAGCGGTTTGTCTGCTTGATAAAAAGATCGAAATCAGGAACCGAATCCACTACTATGCTTTTCAGCGGAACCGGAAAATAATCCTCAGGCATCGTTTATCCTTTGACTCTTTTTTGGTTAACCGCCGCAACCCAGCGAAACAATATCAGCGTAATTGAAAATGTTTTTCATCTTCAGATAACAATAAATTTTCCGTGCCCGGAAATAAAAGTGAAAAAGAAAATCACTTCCGGGAATAACCCTAGTAGAGTGTTTCACAACACGCTTCTAAGCATTCAGCTTTTGTTCGATAATCTGAATAAATCGATCCGGCTGATATTCGACCATGTAGTGCAAATACATCCGGAAGAGCTCTTCCTCCGAAAGCCGGCGGAAATCATTCCGGAGCAGTTCCAACTGCTCGGCCACTAAATCCTTTGTCTGTTCGGCATTCTGATACATGATACCATTTCCCGGGCCTTATCCCGGTTTCAATACGAGTGTTTAATTCAGAATTATTTAAAATCTATACCCTGCCGGGAGAAAAATCAACACCTTTTAAAACAGTTCCCTGCCTTTGCTAAACTCGCTTGACAACCCAAAGCAGCAGGCCTATACTCAATCTACAACGGATTGGTACTGCCAAATCTTTCAAGGAGCGTTTCCCATGATAAGAAATATGAATTCAGCCAAAAAGATCGGTAATTTCCCCAAGCCGACTTTGCATTCCATGCTACGGCCGGCTTTGGTTCTGCTATTTATCTTAGCCTTGCTGCCCGTACCGGTCAGGGCCTCCGACACCCAGGCAAAAATACTTTTTCAGGCAGATTCTTTTATCGCCCGGGATGACGGCCGGGTTTCGGGATGGGACCTCTGGAGCCAGCGTCAGGAGACCCGGCCCACATTTTTCACAGCCGAACTTCCTAACCTGGGAGGCCCGGGGAGCCTGGGGATTTCCGGGGCATCCAACAACTCGGCTCACGGCTGCTGGCTCAAGTCCGTTAGGAATATCAACCCGGGCGGATATTATCGCCTGGAAGCGCACTTTCACGCCCTGAGTGTCCCCTACCCGCGGCAGCAGATAATTGCGCGGCTGGACTGGCGTAACGCCGAGGGCGGGCGTGCCGGTCAGCCGGAATATGTGCCGGAAGATGAGATTCACGGCGACTGGCAAAAAGTCTCCGGCACCTTCCGCGCGCCCGAGAAAGCGGCCTCGGTAAACATCGAACTCTTCCTGAGTTACTGTCCGCAGGGAACGGTGTACTGGGATGCCGTCAGCTTAAGCCAGGTGCCGGCTCCCGTGAAAAGGACGGTGCGCGTGGCTACCGTAAACTGTTATCCCCGGAACAAAGCCACTCCCCTCGAGGGCGTGGAAGAATTCTGCCGGCTGGTCGACCAGGCCGGCGACCGGGGCTGCGACATTATCTGCCTGGGGGAAGGTCTCAACCTGGTGGGAGTAAGCGGCCGGGGCTACCCCGATATCGCCGAGCCGATCCCTGGGCCCACCACCGAGATGCTGAGCAAGCTGGCTGCAAAGCACGGCATTTATATCGTAGCCGCTCTCGGCGAAAGGGACAACCATGCGGTTTATAATACCGCCGTACTGATCGACCGGCAGGGCCGTATCACAGGCAAGTACCGCAAGGTCCAGCTGCCCCGCGAGGAGATCGAGGCCGGGGTTACTCCCGGCAACTCGCTGCCGGTATTCGACACCGATTTCGGCACGATAGGCATGATGATCTGCTGGGACGTGCAGTATGTGGATCCCGCGCAGGCTCTAGCGGTGCAGGGCGCGGAAATAATTTTTCTGCCGATCTGGGGAGGCAATCCTGTACTGACCCGGGCACGGGCCATAGAGAACCAGGTCTATCTGGTAAGCTGTGCCTACAGCTCGGTGCCCAGCGCGATTTACGAGCCCACGGGCGAAATTAGTGCGGAGTCCATAGTATGGAGCTCGTGCGGGGTTGGCGGTATATAGATAAACAAAGGCTTCCACCATGAATGGCAGGGA
>CAZSTM010000301.1:0-5644 GCA_964609635.1 uncultured Gemmatimonadales bacterium | reverse complement strand
TTGGGTGAATTCGACTCACCTGCAGATATCTTTATAGATATCGGCAAAACCCGTGCCGGATGAAACCGAAACCCCCTTAGTTCATCCACCTTTGCCCAGACGTGAGAGGATCTTTTCCAGCAGTTTTTCGATGCGGCCGAGAATCTCGGCACTCTCGCCTGCGCCCGAGCGGCCGGTATCCTCCAGCCAGTCGATACCTTCCGGGGTAATCGAGATCAGGTCCTCTATCTTGTGCATGCGGATCAGCTTGCGCTCGAGCAGGTACTCCAGATTTCGCTCCAGTACCACCCCATCGGCGCCGAACTCGCGTGAAAGCTCCTTTTTAGCGACCACTCCACGGTAGAGGCCCTCATCCATGTAGGCCTGGTAGAGCCTTGCCAGCAGCGACCGGCGCAGGTCGCGGTCATTCCGGGGTACTTGGTCGGCCATGGATTGCACCTCATCCGGTTGATTAGTCGGCCACCCTGGTCGCGGTGCCGGTCATCCTGGCCCCGGGCCGGTGGGCTTTATCATGACACTCCCCGCAGAGAACCAGCAGGTTGCGGCTTTCGGCGGCGCCCCCTGCGGCCAGCGGCCTGATGAAATGGATCTCCAGGTCACCCTCGGCCCGGCAGCTCTGGCAGCAGCTGATCGTACGCCCTGCGGCGTAGAGACGATTAAGCAGTGTGCTGCGGCCGGCAACCGGACTTCTCTCCCGGGCCCGGTAGCACTGGCGGCATACCGGGTGGCAGTCTCCGAGTGTTTGAAAGGCCCGGAAATCACTTCCCGGCAATTCCAGGCGGCAGGCGACACAGCGCATGGTTCACCTCCGGGCGGGCAGGAGCGCGGTTCCATCCACTGGACAGACAGGGTCCGTGACTCCGGGCAGCACCTCGAAAATCCGGCCGCAACGCGGGCAGCGGCAGGCGGTTTTACCCTCAGGCGCGGCGCTGCTGTCGAAGGGGCTTTCTGTTCCCCGCTCCCCGGCGCTCAGCAGTGGAAGGGTCTGCTCGAACTGTTTTCGCTCCGGCAGCCTTCCGGTTTTGTCACTCCAGTGCCTGAGCAGCCAGGCTCTCAACTGTTGTTCATCCGCCAGGGAATCCGCGAAGAGGGTTCGGAACGAATCGACGCTGATTCCTTCCGGCTCCCCCTTTTGGTGGCAGCCCAGGCAATCCTCCGGCCAGGGAACCGGCGCGGCGGCATGCAAGGGTACTGTTGTCCGGCTGTGGCAAAACCCGCACGAGCGCAGGGCCAGCCTGCCTGTCAAGAAAGGGCGACCCAGTTCATCGGGACCATGGGCTGTTTCGAAATCCAGTCGTTCGGGTTCCCCGCGATGGCAGATCGTGCAGCCGAACTCCTCCGGCGGATGCTGAATCATCACCTCCGGGCAGACGGAAACCGGGCCCTCCAAAGCCGATGCCACTCGTACGCCCCCGAGCGGCGGATGACAGCTCAGGCAGGCCTGTTTAATCGGCACCCGGGTCGGCATCAGCCAGCGGACCGAGTCAGGTTTTCTGTGTTCGAGGTTCCCGAGTAAAAGCTTTGGGTTTTGTCTGCCCGCCCTCTCGATTGCCGTTATCAGAGTGCGCAGGGTGTCGAGACGAGCATCCAGCTCGCGGGATTGCCCCTCGAACCCTCTCAGGGCCCGCACGGCCCGAAAGTAAAACTCGCGCAGCTTAGAGGGTTCGCCCAAAGCTTTCGTGCGCACGCTTTCGCGAAAAGCCTTAAGAAGCTCGCGGTAGGCTTCCAGCTGCCGCTCGATTACCACCACCGAATCGGACCATTGCTGAAGGCGGACATCCAAGCCACTCTCGGTTATGAACCGCAGAAGCTCCTCTAAGCTTGCACTATCTGCCGGCACCTCGTCGGCACCCTCCGGGCTTACCTCTGGAAACTCCTCTGAAGTGTGATAAGATCTATCCCCGGCTCCGAGGAAATTGACCCGGACCTTGCGCCAATCGCCTTTTGTCAGCCAGAAAGACAATGCCAGGATTGCCGCAACCGCTAGAATTTTATACATCTGTTTATACATTCACCGCCGCTCGTCGTTAATCTGATCTTTGGTACTATTCTAACACCGACCCGCTATTTAAGGCAAGTAAGTAAAAAAGGCGCAGAGGCACTACCGGTTGGTTATTTAAGAAAATCGATGAAAAAATTTGGTTTTTTCAAAATAGTTGTTAAATTAAAGCAGACTATCAAGGCCGAAAGGAGAACTACACCTTGAGTGTCAAAGCAATTTCAAATGATAAAAGCTCCTGCTTTCCCGGGACGCTGCCGGCCAAGTCACCGGTGGGCAAGGCGGCGATGTTGATTTTTCTCGCGCTGTTTTTCCCGGCGGTTCCCGCCGCAGTTTATCCGGCAGTGGCGGAAGACACCCAAAATGATGAGATGCAAGATTACAGCGATGACTTTGCCCGCAGCGAACAGGTGAGCCTCGAGCTCGAAAAGGGCAAGCTTTATTTCGAGGACGAGTCTTACGATCTGGCGCGGCGCCACCTGCTTGCAGTTCTCCGGCTCGATCGCGAGCACCTCGAGGCACGCTACTACCTGGGTCTGCTGGAAAGCCGCTGCAAAGAGCACAAGCTGGCCATCGAGTATTTTACGGCCATCTACAAGAAGGAGCCCCAATACCGTGAGCTTTCTTTCGAGATGGCTTTCAGCCACCTGGAGCTCGGGCAATGCAATGAGGCCCGGAACTGGATCGATCGATACCTGAAAAAGAATCCGAAGTCGAAAAAGGCCCTTAAGCTGAGTAGAAAGATTAAAGACTGTCTCAAGAAACAGGAGAAACGCGGTGGGTAACAGCAGCGGCTTTAATCTGGAAAAAATCGGCTGGATAACATTTTACATCGGTATTATCACCATCCCCTTTACCCCACCCTATTCGCTGGCTCTGCTGGTTTTCGGCGGCCTGGTGGCCACCATCTATCATTCCCGCCACAAATGAAACAGCGGTCTGAGCATTACCTGCCGCTTAAACACCGCCGTCCTCCGGTTTGTCCTTCTCCTCGCCGGTAGAGGACTTCGATTTCTCATACTCCTTTAGGAAGTAGGTGATCTCCCGCAGATGGTTGTCGATGCGGTCAAGGAAGAAAGACATCCGGCTTAGTTGCCTGGCAAAACTCTGGATCAGGAAAAAAGTGAAAATTATTGCCAGGGTAAGCACAATCGGCAGCAAATTCGCCAGAAAATCAAGCCAATACTGGATTTCCATAATATGGTTGTCCGCCCATTCCATGGTTTTTTCGAGATCTCGTGGAAACTCCGGGGCAAATCCCCGGTGCAAATTCAGTTGGACCCACTACCGGTGCTATTGGAACTATCCGCTTTCTGCGGTTTGGACAAACTGTCCGCAGCAGCAGGTTGTAAGGCCGCCGGGGGTTCGTTGGCGCTTTTCAACGAGTCTGCAGGCGCGGTACCGGGCTTGTTCGGGCTGGGAAATTTCTGCTCCAGTGCGAAACCTCCGGTGGGCGAAGCTCCGGAAGCCGAGGAGTCGGCACGGGCCGGAGTGACGGCCCTCAGGGAGTCGGCACGGGCCGGAGTACCGGCCCTCAGGGAGTCGGCGCCGGCCGGAGTGACGGCCCTCAGGGAGTCGGCACGGGCCGGAGTACCGGCCCTCAGGGAGTCGGCGCCGGCCGGAGTGACGGCCTTCAGGGAGTCGGCGCCGGCCGGAGTGACGGCCTTCAGGGAATCTACCACGGCCGAAGAGTCACCCCCCAGGGAATCGGCCACGGCCAGAGAAGCGGCCCTCAGTGAATCCGCACGGGCCAGCGAGTCGGTCCTCAGGGAATCAATCCGGACCAGAGAGTCGGCATAGGCCTGTATCGAATCGAGGCGGGCCTGCTCGATCGAGTCCTGCCTGGCAATTTTTGCGGTCTCCCGATCCCTGAGCACCTGAGCGAAAAGCGGAACATCCACGGGCCGTGCCAGGTTGGCCTTTTCCCAGCCGAGTGCATCTTTGTAGTTCTTAGCCACCATCACATCCAGAACGAAAGCGGTCATCCGGCTGGTGGTATCGACCTCGGCCTCCTGCAGACTGGCTGCGGCGCGGGAGCGGTTGCGCTGCTCACGTTGCTGCTGCCACTGGTCGAGCGCCCTCTGATGCCGGGTTTCGAGAAACTCGGTCAAATTCTCGATCAGACTGTCGGGCAGCGGGAACTCCACCCAGAGCCCGTCGGAAACCCCGAAATCGATCCTTTCACCGGCGTTCATGGTAAACAGGATTTCGGAGTCAACCGACTTGTCGAGATAGGTATAAGTATTGTTGGCGGTTACAAAAAGCGAATCGGACTGAGTGAACTGTTCGGTGCGGTCTTGCTTCTGCCGTCTTTTATAGGTATTGAGCAGGTTTTGTCTGCGTGTCTGCTGACGGACTTTCTGGAGAAATTCCTCCTTGGAAGCGTACCAGACCTCGAGCGTATCTACCGGCAACCGATCCCAGCGCTTGACATCCTGAAACTTGAGTTTCAGCCGGTCTATGGTGTCCGGCAGTAGATAATGAATGCCGGTGTGCTCGAAATCGGCCTCAAAAGGCTTGATGTCGCGGACCTGGATGTTTTTCTTGACCTTGGCCTTTACTCTCTTCCGTCCGTAGCGCAATTCCAGGCGGTGGAAACGTCGTTCTATCGGGTAATAATTTATGCTCCTTAAACCCCGGAACTGGTTGCGCACCCTGAAATTTTCAGTAGGAAACATGCGTGTGTGGATGATCAGGCCCGCCTCGGTGACCTCCTGGTTCAACAGCCGCATTTCCACAATCGGCCGGTCGTTTTTATCGTAGCCTGCAAAGACATTTATCCGATCGAAATCCCGATCGACCGGTTCGATTATCTTCTTGCCCCCGGGACCTCCGATAAAGGGTATTGAAAAACAGCCGCAGAAAACCAGGGTTGCCGCGAACAGCCAGAGTCGTAAAGGCGCAATGTGTTTAGTCTTGAACATGGCAGCTGGACCGAGAGCTCATGAATCTCAAAGCCGATCCCTCAGCGGGTAACCGCAGAAGGCGGAATCGGATCAAAACTTTCATTTTCAACTTAAACATTTCCGGGGTAAAAGACAAGTAACAGTAGCGACTATCCTGCCAGGTCAGCGAAAAGCAGCCACTGTTACAAACCCCTGTCCGGCCGCCGGTGTTCCAAAAAAGCCAAGAAGCCCTCCGGCGGTTAAACCGCCGGAGGGCTTCTTCTGATGGTACGAGACTCGTATTCTCTATCACAGGGTCACTTTGGGCAGGCGGCTCAATGCTTCTTGCACCTTCTCCTCAGGATATTCGTAATCCACAAGTTTACCGCTGAAGTAGGCTTCATAGGCTCCCATATCGACATGCCCGTGTCCACTATGAGCTATGAGTATGGTCTTGGCTTCACCGGTTTCCTTGCACTTAAGGGCTTCATCAATTGCCACCCTGATACAGTGGTTTGTCTCCGGGGCGCTAATAATACCCTCGCTGCGGGCAAAGGTTACTCCCGCCTCAAAGGTGCCGATTTGGTGCACCGCCCGGCCTTCGACCAAGCCCAGTCTATGCAGGTGGCAGATGATAGGTGCCATTCCGTGGTATCGCAAGCCTCCGGCATGTATCGGCGGTGGAATAAAGTCGTGACCCAGGGTATACATCTTGATCAACGGGGTGAGTTGGGCCGAATCGCCGAAGTCATAGGTGTAC
>CAZSTM010000300.1:0-5666 GCA_964609635.1 uncultured Gemmatimonadales bacterium | reverse complement strand
CAGCGGCGATTTTGGTGAAATCACGTCGGGAAATCGGTTGATCTTTATCGCTCATGGCAATCTTTCCTCTTAGGGTAGTTTTTTAGTTTATTGCCCCAGAAAATATAAGCTCATCGGACATAGTTGTTAAAACTAACTCGGCACGCCTGGCAAAGCAAAACAGAATTTTTAAACGGCTGGTGAAACCACCCAAATAAAGCCCCAGCTGTAAAAGCCTGATGTGCCGGGAAAAATAAAACTAATTATGTTCAGTAAGAAGAGTTAATATTATTTTGAACCACGGAAGCTTTCCCGGTTAAATCATATATCTTCAACTCCACAAGGGAGGACTGCCATGAAATCTCTGGTGCTGTCGGCCTGGCTGTTTATCACGGTTTCTGTCGCTTTTGCAGCCGGCGCAGAGAATATACGGACCGCTCATTATCTGCCGAGCACACACTGGGACCGTGAATGGTATGAACCCTTTCAGGGTTTTCGCATGCGCCTGGTGTCCCTGCTGGACGAGGTCTTTGAGACCTTTGAGAAGGACCCTGCTTTCCGCACCTTTGTCATGGACGGCCAGGCGATCCCGATCTTCGATTACCTCGAGATCCGCCCCGAGAAACGTGAGCTGGTGGAGAAGTATGTCCGCCAGGGACGGCTGCTGCCGGGACCGTGGTATGTTCAGCCCGATGAATGGCTGGTAAGCGGGGAATCGCTGGTGCGCAACCTGCAGCTAGGTATGAGACTCTCTGCGAAACTGGGTGCGCAGACCCGGCAGGCGGGTTTCGCCTGCGACCAGTTCGGCCATGTCGGACAGCTCCCGCAGATATTCGATCAGCTGGGCATCCCGGTAGCCTTTGTCTGGCGCGGCTCGCCGGTAACAGAATCCGTGGGCCGTTTCAACTGGAAGGCGCCGGACGGCACGGTAATGCCGACATACCGATTCGGCAGCAGCGGCTACAGTACTTACGCCTTCCAGGTGCGTGATGCCGTGGGAGACAAGCCTTTCGACCTCGAGGGAGCGGTCGGCCGGCTGGTAGAGTATGTCCGGGAGGAAGCCGGGCGCTCGCCGGACGGACCGGTCCTGCTCTTTGACGGCGGAGACCACATGGAAATCGAGCCGCAGACCTGCGAGCTGATCGCGCGGGCAAACCGGAAACTCGAGCCACTGGGTTTCCGGATCGTTCACAGCGACCCTGAAAGCTACATGGAAGAGTTCCTCGAAACCCGTGGAAAAATCGAGAGAACTGTGGTAGGAGAGCTGCGACAGACCCGCCGTAACCGCACCGACGGGCACCTTATCCCGGGAGTGCTCTCGAGCCGCATCCATTTGAAACAGCGCAACGCCGCCTGCGAGGATGAGCTGTGCCTTTGGGCCGAGCCGTTCAGCACTTTTGTGGCCTTGAACCTCGGCCGCGAGTATCCCTCGGCTTATCTGCGCACCGCCTGGAAGTACCTCATACGGAATCATCCCCACGACAGCATTTGCAGCTGCTCGATAGACCAGGTCCACCAGGATATGATCTACCGCTTCGACCAGTCTTTGGGGATTTCCTCGCGGCTGACAAAACAGGCGCTGGAGGCTGTAGCCAGGGCCGCGGCACCTGAAGAATTGCCTGAGGGCTCGATGGTGCTGGCGGTATTCAATGCCACCGCCGAGGACCTGGATGAGCCGGTCGACCTGGAAATCCCGCTGCCGGAGGGCTGGCCGGAGAGGTTCGAGGAGTTTTTCGGATACGAACAGAAGTTTTCATTCAAACTGATAGATGCCGCCGGACGCGAAGTCCCCTACCAGCTTGTCGGCCAGATAAGAGACAGAAAAGGGTTCCAGCGGCAGCGCTACAAGTTTCCCCAGGGAGATGCTCGTCACCTGGTCACGGTGTGCGCATCACTGCGGGTTCCGGCATTCGGCTACACCACGCTGACAGTCGAGCCGGTGGAAGGCCCCACCCGTTATCTGGGCTCCATGGCCGCCTCCCACCGCGCCGTAGAGAATGAAATTCTCCATCTGCAGGCCGAGACCAACGGAACCATAACTATCACCGACAAGCGCACCGGCAGGAAATACCGGGAGCTGCTTACTTTCGAGGACCGGGCGGACATCGGCGACGGCTGGTACCACGGCGTGGCGGTCAACGACCGGACCTGCCTGAGCACGGCCTGCGGTGCGGATATCGCCGTGGTTGCAGACGGCATCGGCAAGGCCACGCTGCGGATCGCTGTCAACATGAATGTTCCCGAGCAGTTCGATTTCAGAAACATGGAACGATCCGAACAGAGTGCGCCGCTTAAAATTGTCTCCGAGGTGACCCTGCGCCAGGGCTCCGACCGGGTAGAGGTAACCACCACGGTGGACAACACCGTACTCGACCACCGGCTTCGCGTACTGTTCCCCACCGGCCTGCAGGGTGACACCTACCTGAGCCATTCAGCTTTCGATGTGGTCGAGCGCCCTGTCGCCCTTGCCGGGGACAACAATCTCCGGGATGAGCTGGATGTAGAGACCCGCCCCCAGATCTGCTGGACCGCGTTCGGGGACGGCACTAACGGGCTGGCCGTGGTAAGCCGCGGCCTGCCGGAAAGCTCGGTAATCGACAATCCCCGGCGTCCCATAGCCCTTACCCTGTTTCGTGCTTTCCGCCGTGCGGTGTTTTCCAACGACAACCCCGGAGGGCAGGTCCAGGGCAGGCTCGCTTTCCGCTACGACATCGTGCCGGTAGAGCGGAAAGTACCGGTCAACCGACTGTTCGTGCTCGGCCAGCGGGTGAACGGTTCTACACGTACGGTCGATCTTCTCCCCGGGGACCTGCGCAATCGGGAGACTGCCGGCGCACTTCCCCGGGAGCACTCGTTTCTGAAAGCCACGGGCAATGCGGTGTTCACCTCGGTTCAGCGTGAGAACAACGGTATGCTGGTACGGTTTTTCAATCCACACGCCGCCGGGGAAAAGATCACCCTCACGCCGTCGACCAGACCGGGCAGCGTAAAATGCGTGGCCCTGGACGGGCGCGAGGATACCCGGTCCACCGCCCGGCTGGCCGGGGAGACTGTCGAAGTGAGGGTTCCCCCGAAGCGGATAGCCACGGTGGTTATCGAGTAAGGTTGCCTTTTACAGGTTTTTTCCGGACAACTATAAATGGAGGCGGCTGCCATGAAAAATCCGCGATTTTTCAGCCTGCCCGAATCTACCGGGCTGTGCGGAAGGTCTTTTCTTGCCGGAGCTTTTTTGCTTTTTACACTGACGGTGCTTTCCTGTAAGGCGCCTGCAGAGGAAAAATCCCCGGCGCCGCCCGAGCCCGATGCCCGGCTGGCGGAGCTCTGGTGGCCGCCCCATCGCAATGTCTGGACACCGGTCGGCTGGAAAGACCACCTGTTCCGGTTCAACGTGCTCTATAACGGTACGGTGGTGGCACGGCCGCGGGTCGAGAAAGGCTCCGGCCTGGAGAAATGGGCCGGCCCGGACTTCAAGCTGACTGTCACTCCCTCTGCGGACGGCAAGCTCCCTGAGCCGCCCTTGGGGGAACCCTATCAGCTAAGCGGCACGCCCGACCGCGGGGTGGGCAACCAGGGCTGGACAGTAAACCCCACGCCCGTGCTCTGGACCGAGTGGCCGATGAGCAATGACGGGCTGGTGCTGCGGGAAGAGGTTTTCGCCCATATCCCGGGCGCCGGCGAGGTAAAAACCGGTGTCGAGCCCCTCTATGCCTGGATCCGCCTATCGGTACGCCGGGTGGATCGGCTTAAAGCGCCTGAAAGCTACAACTTCATCCTCCACCTGGGCGGGGACAATATCAGGAAAAGCATGGAGCAGGAGAACAATCTCAGGGTTTTACCGGACCGGTCGGCGTACCGGGTAAAACTGACCGCCGAGAAATTTACCGAAGCGGCGCGCACCGGCTGCCGCATCCTGGAGAAGGGGGGCGGGCTGCGCCTGGTGGCGGTGCCGTCCGATTACGGCACGTTCACTTTTCTAAAGCACCGGACAGCCCCGGCGGGTGATAGACCGTCGGCCGGCAGCGATTATTTCCTGGTGGTTAACCTCCCGGCGCAGGAGGGGGCATACGCCGACCTGCTGCTGCCGATGATCCCCGACAGGCCGGAACAGGTGGGAGCCGAGCTGTCGCTGGGCTTCGAGGGTGCCCTGGCCCGGAGCGACACTTTCTGGTCGGTTACTCCGGAGACCGCCGCCCGGATCGAGACTCCGGAAAAACAACTCAACCAGGCAATCGCCCGAAGTTTGAAGTTCGCCCGGGTTATCGCTCAGAAAAACCCGGAAACCGGCGAGTATTCTTTTCTGTCCGGCTCGTGGCATTACGAGCGGCTCTGGGCCACTCCCACCTCGATGACTTCCCACATGCTGCTCGACAACCTGGGCTACCATTCGGTGGTGGAAAGACACCTCGAGATTTTCAGGGAAAACCAGGGCACTGTCACGCCCCCGGGACCGAGTTACCCCCTGCACCGGGGTTACTTCTCCACGCCCAAGAACCTGACCTCGATAGACTGGCTCTCCGACAACGGCGCGGTCCTCTACGAGGTCTCCAGACACGCCTTGCTCACCGGCGATGGGAAGTTCATCGACCGGTGGCTGGAGGCGATTGTCAAAGCTTGCGAGTTTATCAAAGACACCCGGGCGATTAAAGACCACCAGGGGGTGGCAGGCGTGCTGCCGCCGGCGGTAGCTACCGACCGCATGGTTCCCAACCAGTCCGGCTGGAGTATCGGCTGGAATTACAAGGGGCTCTCCACGGCGGTCAGGCTGCTCGAGCGGATCGGCCACCCGCGGGCGGAGGAGTTCGCCCGGGAAGCCCGCGATTACCGGGAGACTTATGTCGGCGCATTGAGAAAGGCCGCTGCCGCCATGCCGCAGTGGACCGACCGTGAAGGAGCACGGCACCCGCTGGTGCCGCTTTCCCTGTCGGCCGGCGGAGACATTTTACACGCCTTCTACCTGGATACCGGCCCCATGTTCCTTGTCTGGGCCGGGCTTATGGAAGCAAGCGACCCCATGATGCGCTCTTCTGTGGAATTCTTCCGCGAGGGCCCGAACACCGGAGTGTTCGATCCGCGGGGCAACTGCTGGCAGCGTCCGGTGCTGGTACATGAAATCTCGAGCTGCGAGCCCTGCTACAGCTGGAATGTTTACCACTCCTGGCAGCTCGCGGACCGTTACCGGTTCCTCGAAGGCATGTACAGCCTGCTGGCAGGGGCCCTTTCCCGTCAGACCTATATCTCCTGCGAGACACGGCACGGCATCTACGGGAACATCTTCGCCGCCCCCCTGCTGGTGGACCTGGTTCGCCTGTCCGTGATCGATGACATGATCAAAGACGATGAGCTGCACCTGCTGAGGCTGGTGCCTCCGGCCTGGCTCAGAACCGATTGCCAAACCAGTTTCGAGAACATGCCCACCGAATTCGGAACGGTTTCAATCGCTTTCAAGCTGACCGATCAAGGAGACCGGCTGGAGATGACCTATGGCCCCAAGTTTCGGTATCAGCCACAAAAGGTCGTACTCCATGTCCCCCCGGTCCCCGGATTGACCGGGGTTATCCTCAACGGCCGGCAGTTTGAAGCCGGGCCGGGCGACCTGCTGGCTGTAGAGTAGGAGTATCCTGAATGTAATGAAAGGGACTCAGGGTGAACTTTAGAATAGTATCTCTGATTGTCTGTATCCTGTCAGG
>CAZSTM010000299.1:0-5688 GCA_964609635.1 uncultured Gemmatimonadales bacterium | reverse complement strand
GAACATGAATAGATTGGTTAAAAATTCTTCCCTTCAAATCAAACTTGTCATTGCAGCTAGTCCCAGCCCTGTTCGTCAGGGAAGACATTGTTATATTTAACACTGGTACGGGGTTCGGCCATCATCCCGGCCACTGTATCACGCCATTTCTGATAGTGCGCGGTTTCCTTGTGCCGGGCCGGATCATCTGCAGTGCGATAGACCTCGACCAGCACGAAACGCGCAGGGTCGTCCTGTTGCTGGATGACATCAAATCGCGCGACACCCGGTTCTTGTACGCTGCTACCGGCGTTCTCGACTGTAGCGACCCGGAAGGCCTCAACCTGATCGGGCTTAACATGGGCAAAAACATGGACTATAAGCATGGTATTCTCCTTTTGCAGGTACAGCGGCTAGAGAGAAAAATTGTTCCATGTCGGCAGCCTGGGTAGTAACTATTATCTAACGTTATGGTTTGAAGGTCAAGAGTATTGGGATGTCAACAAGCTGTACGGTGCCGGCGCAGGCCCATACCTGATTCAGGGATCGAAAGGAGAAAAGTTCTCAAATAGTATCCCAGGGCCGGTCATCCAAGAAAAGGAGTTGCCGAGAGCGGCAAAACCTTTATTTTTCAATCGGCGACAGATCATTAACACCCTAAACCACAGGGAGAAAAAATGAAGAGACAGATTTTATCCTATCTTTTCCGGGTTACTTGTGTCTTTTTTCTCGGCCTTGGTTTGGTGAATTGCGGGAATAAAATCAGCAGCATCGAACAAATCGACAGGGATGAATTTCTCCCTCCAGTTCCTGCAGGAAAACAGTGGGCTCTAATTTGGAGCGATGAGTTCAACAGCTCGAGTCTGAATGAAAACATCTGGGAAACGCCGGTTGGAGTAAGAAGGGATGGTTATTGGGCAAAAGAGGACAGTTACCTGGACGGAAATGGAAACCTGGTAATACGGACAAGGAAAGAAGATGACCGTCACTATTCAGGAGCCATTCGGACTAAAGGCAAATTTGAATATAAATTCGGATATTGGGTTGCCCGCTGTAAGTTCCATACTCAGGAAGGACATTGGCCGGCATTTTGGTTATTCTCCAGTCCCGGTGTTACTACTGTGGGAAACGAGGGTAGAGACGGCACAGAAATAGATATTATGGAAAAAGCCTGGGCTAAAGAGGACCGGATAAACCACGCGCTGCACTGGGACGGTTATGAAGAATATCACCAAAGTGCCGGAAAGCAAGTAGTAATACCCGGCCTGAGTCAGGGCTTTCATACCTTTAGTTTGCATTGGAGCCCGGAGGAGTATGTCTTTTATGTCGACGGCAATGAAACATGGAGAACCTCAGCAGGCGGTGTTTCACAGGTACCTGCGTATATTAAACTTACCGACGAGGTGGGAAATTGGGCAGGCGATATCAAATCGGCAGAACTTCCCGATTACTTTTATGTTGATTACGTGAGGGTTTATGATATTGAATAGTAACGGGGTGGAATGAATTATTATTCCACACTTGTATTTTCGGTGTCGAATGTGAAACTTAATCAGGGATTCTAAAACCACTAATTTTGCAACTGATTCAGCTTGCTCGAATAAGCGGGTGATTATTGGATATAAAAGTGGGACAAAGGATGAAATTATTTTTAGTGGTATTCAGCACATTATGCTTATTTCCGTGCGTACGAGCTCTTCCAGCTTTTGATACTCCGGCAGGGAAGCCCAAAGTAGGGCTGGCTTTGAGTGGCGGCGGCGCAAAAGGGCTGGCACATATAGGCGTTTTAAAAATCCTGGAAGAAGCAGGAATAAAAGTAGACTACATTTCAGGAACCAGCATGGGCAGCATTATCGGGGCACTTTATGCAATTGGCTATGATGCCGAAAGTCTCGAAAAAATGGCCATGGAACAGGACTGGGAACAGTTGTTGACTGATGAAGTATCGAGAAGAAGTTTATCAATTGAAGAAAAAGAAGAGGACGGCAAATATGTCGGCTCATTTCCTATCCGTGAGGGCAAAATCGGCTTGCCCACCGGCCTGGTAGCCGGCCAGAAACTGGCTGTTTTAATCTCCCGCCTGACCTTGCCTGTTCATCATACAAATGATTTCAATGCCTTTCCGATACCGTTTCTATGCGTTGCCACAGACCTTGAGACCGGTGAAGCAGTTGTATTTGATAAAGGTTTTCTGCCGGATGTACTGAGAGCCAGCATGTCGATTCCCTCAATTTTCACCCCTGTGGAAATAGATGGTCGATTGCTGGTCGACGGGGGGCTGGTGAACAATTTTCCGGTCTCCGATGTACGTCGGATGGGTGCTGATATCGTGATCGGGGTGGATGTAACGGCCCCGCTTTACAAGAAAGAAGAGCTGAACTCATTAATAAAGGTAATGGAACAGTCGATCAGTTTTCGGGGAAGTGCCTCAACCGAGCAGCAGCAGAAACTCTGCGATATACTGATCAGACCGGACATAGAAGGCTATACTACTACAAGCTTCAAGGCGGCGGAATCGTTGATTGCAGCCGGAGAACGTTCGGCTCGCGCACTCCTCGACCAACTGGAAGCGCTCTCTGATTCCCTGAATAAATTCCTTGGAGAATCGAACAGGTCCAGACCCCTGAAACAGATCAGAAGTTTCTATATTACAGAGCTGAGATTCGAAGGCTTGGAAAATGTTTCGGAAAAACTGTTGACCGGGAAACTCGGAATAAAAATCCCGATGCTCCTGACCCCGGAAGATGTGGAAAAGGCCATTGAAAGAGCTTACGGTACTTATTTCTTTGAAAGAATCACCTATAAAATTGAGCCCGCTCAAGGTGAGGGAACGAGTCTGGTCTTACGGGTAACCGAGAAAATGGATGACCGGCTGCAGTTTGGAGTACATTACGACAGCGATTCTAAAGCGGCGGTTCTTCTGAATACGACTTTCCGGAATATTCTCGTAGATGGATCAAGATTGTTACTCAACGCCAAGTTAAGCGACAATCCCGCTATTGGAGGCTTTTATTTCGTACCGCTCAATTTTAAACCAATCCCCTTAGGTATCGGCTTCAGGGCATCCTACTGGAACTATGATGTTATTATCTTTAAGCAAAGTGGAGAAGCCGAGGCTGATTTGGATTACTCCGCCTTGGATATTGATCTATTCCTGCAGACGATTTTTTCCAACTACTTTGCCCTGGGTGCGGAAGTCCAGTATCATCACGCATCGATCGAAACCGTGATCGCTCCTGAAAATTTCGAAGAAATGAAATATGGCCTGGTAAATTTTCTTACATACCTGAAGATCGATAATTTCGACAGGTCGGTCTACCCGAGAAGCGGATTAAGGCTCTATTTGGAAACAAATTACCTTACCGATTTATTAGGCACGGCTAATGTCAAGGGCAGAGCCGGAATTTTTTCGCATACCCTTTCATTTACTTCGGCTTTACCCGTGCATGAAAAAGTTTCAATCCTCGGCAGCATCTATGGCGGCACTCTGAACACAGGCGATCTGCCCGGGGATTTTCTTTATTATGTCGGTGGCGCTTATACAAATTTAAATCGTTTTTTTCCCTTTGTGGGATTGAAATTCATGGAGCGTTCGGCCACAACTGCGCTTATCCTGCAGACTGGGGTCCAATTTGAATTCGGTTCGAATAAATTCCTGACTTTGAAAGGAAACATCGGGCAGACCGAACATAAAAGCAGCGAAACCATAGTAAAAGACAGCAACCTCTACGGACTCGGTTTGAGTATCGGCTGGCTGAGCCCGATCGGGCCGATGGAATATACAGTTATGAGTGGAAGCGAGAGGAATTATCTGATCTCCAGTGTCAATATCGGCTATCGATTTTAAGGGAATGCCTCCGGTGGCCCAGGACAGTCCGATAGTATGCCGAATATCCTCAATGGTAAAAATTCATTTTCGAAAGGAATCAAGGTGGAATACCAAGGCAAATACAGTGTTTTTGACAGTGAATATATAAAAACTTATTCGGTGCTGAGCAGAAAGAATAAATGTTCAGTCAAAGACTTCATCGATTGCGACCGGCTCGCCGGAAAACCTATTATCTCTCCGGGCGAGGAGGCGGAACAGGTCGGAGCCGCCATTGCGGACGCCTACAGGAACAACTTGCCGCTAATCGTTCTGACTGGAGCGCACCCGATCAAGAACGGGCTTTCCCCGATCTATCTGGACTGGATGAAAAGGGGCGTGCTCAAACTGCTGGGTACAAACGGCGCGGGCACGATACATGACTTCGAGTTCGCCTCGCTGGGCGAGTCAAGCGAGGATGTCCGCGGCGTTCTGGCAAACGGCGAGTTCGGCATGTCTTTCGAAACCTGCACCTACCTAAACCAGGCCCTGATCGAAGGGAACGCCGGAAAGCTCGGCTATGGCGAATCTATCGGCAGGTTGTATTGTGACCGGGAATTCAGAAAAACGGTTCTCGATGCCGTGTTCTCCACCGTTTCTCCGCCTGAGGGCAGGGTGCTGAAACCCTATGACGGGTTCGAATATGTTGATTACAGCGTTGCCGCCACAGCATACCGCCAGGAAGTGCCCTTTACCGTTCATGTCGGCATCGGTACCGATATCCTGGATCAGCATTGCAACTTTGACGGCGAGGCCAAAGGCGGTACCAGCGGCCGGGATTTTCTGATCTTCGTCGATATGATAGCCGGATTGACCGAGGGCGGGGTGATTCTGAATGTCGGAACCGCAGTCACCGGGCCTGAGGTGTTGTTAAAAGCGGTCTCCATGGCGGCGAATATCGGTAAGGCACCGAAAGGGATAACTGTCGCCGATTTCGACATCAGGCCGTTTGTCTTTGACGATAAGGCCCGGGACGAATCGAAGTACTACTATTACTTTCGCGATCAGAAAAGTGTTGTAACGCGTATCCCCAGTGTTTTCGGAGGCAAGGGCTACTACTTAGAGGGCGATCATTCAATCACCCTGACAACCGTTTACCAGTATTTCCGGAAGCACCTCGGTGATTAACCCGGAAACCTGATGAACCGGTAATCAATCCTCCCACCAACCATTTTATGGAACAACCCCAATATCAATTGTCAGGTGCCTGTAAACGGCGGGATGAAAAGTGCGAGGGTTGGGGATCCAAAAGTGCAGAACCTTTTTAATAGATATCCTGGTACTTAAGAGGGGTCAATTTTTTCTATTCAGGTTCATTTGTTTTTTCTCCAGATTTAAAATGTTTTTAACAACTGATGCCCCAACAGGTGGTTCCCGTCAGGGCAATCGCCTAGCATTATTTGGCAATATTCTGTTCAGCCGCCACTGACTATCTTGCCGGTTCTTGCTGCAGAGCCTACTTCTTCAGGCTCTTGTTTTTTTCGTAGAACTCCTCAGCGGTTATGCCCATGATAGTCTTGTCTTTGTACTCACCATCAATAATATAATAATTGGTAATTCTGCCCTCTTTGAGAAAACCTATCTTTTCATAAACCCGAGCCGCAGCTTCGTGCTCAGCTACTACCCCAAGGATTACTTTATTCAAGTTCAATCTTTTAAAGGTATAATCCAACAACAGCAACGTCGCTTCGGTGCCGTAACCTTTGTTCCAGCAATCCTTGGCTCCAACAATAATGCCGAATTCAGCATGACGGTGAACCCAGTTAATAGGGCCCAGTTTGACATTGCCGATATGGCGATCATTTTCTTTAAGGATAATAGCCAGAAAAACCTCGTTTGAGCTG
>CAZSTM010000298.1:0-5696 GCA_964609635.1 uncultured Gemmatimonadales bacterium | reverse complement strand
CACCAAAAAGATATTCTATGCCGGCTTCTGACTTCTTTATTCTCTTTTTCGAGAGCGGTGTCCGCGTCAGCGGACGGGGTGTGTATTCCCCTGACTGGAAAAACTCACAGGTTCTAGCGCGAAAAGGAGAGGATTGGATTGACTAAGGCGGGTATTTCGCGTTGTGTGTCGAACTTCAAGTTCGCGGTTTTTGGTACTTTTTGACGTCAAAAAGTACCAAAAGACCTACTACGATGAATTTATTCACTTATCTATTTTCCATAAAAAACGCCTGGATTAATCCAAATCCAGGCGTTTTTTTATCTATCTTAGCTCATTTTTCACTTTCACCCCGACCCCAGATACTCCTGTATTTTCTCCCTGAGCGTTGAAAAAATCCAGGCCCGCTTGGAATCGTCCTGCTCCAGCAGGGTCATGCGGAAACCGGGAAGCTCGCTGGTGAACCCGGTCATCGGCACCACACAGATGCCGGTGGCGGCCAGGAGATTGAGCACGAACCGTTTGTCCGGGCTCACCCCGGCGGCCAGGGCCTTATCCAGGATTTCTTTAGCCGCCCGGTTCTCCACCGGCAGGCTCTGACGCCGGTTGAGCGCTCCCTGCTCGAAAATCACCGAGGCGTAAAAGGCCCCGTTGGGCCGTGCGGCGTGTACCTTCTCTATCGTCCGGAAAGCCTCCTGGAACTCTGCCGAGCGCTTCTCATAAGCCGCGCAGCGGGCCTCCAGGTGGGGGCCGTAACGTTCATCGGCCATCACCCGCGGGATGGTCATCTGCGGCTGGGTGGTGGCGCAGACCTCGATCATCTTGGCATCGAACAGGCTGCGCACAAATCGCTTGAACGCGGGGTCCGCATCCTGGTTGTAAACTTCCATCCAGCCGCAGCGAGAACCCGGCCAGGGGTATTCCTTGCTGATCCCCTTGAGCGAAATCCCCGGCACCGAGCCGATCACCTCGGCCAGCAGGGTTGCGCTCCTGCCGTGGTGGACCAGGCGGTGGTAAATCTCATCGGCGATCACGAAAAGCCCGTACTCCCCGGCCATTTTCACCACCTCTCGCACCTGCTCTTCCGGCCAGACCAGCCCGGTGGGATTGTCCGGGTTGATCATCAGGATCGCGGCCACCTCCGGGTTGCGCTGCACCAGGCTGCGGACCTCATCGAGATCGGGCAGCCAGCCGTTCGCCGGATCCAGGTGGTAGAGCAGCGAAGGTTTTCCGGCGCGGAAGGCCTCGTGGGTGGCGTGGATCGAGTACGAGGGCGAGGGACAGAGCACCCGCGCTTTCCGGTTCAGGTAACCGTACAGCTTGGATACCGCATCTCCCAGCCCGTTGTAAAAGTACACCTCTTCCGGGGAAATCTGCACGCCGCCGCGGGCGTTGTTGAGCCGGGCCACAAAATCCCTGACCTTATCCACGCCTTTAGACGGGCTGTAACCCCAGCTTCTGTTTTCCCCGGCCACCGCCTTCAGGTGCTCTACAATCCAGTCCGGCACCTGCTCGCCCTTGGTCACCGGATCGCCGATATTCTCCCAGGTCATGGTCACCCCGGCCGCTTCCAGCTGTCTGGCCAGAAGAACTATCTGCCTTATCTCGTAAACCAGCTCATCCGCCCGGGGGTGTACGATGTCGCAGCGCATCCAAACCGACTCCGTTTATTTTTGATAGTGATAGCGAACTTTAAGGAAAATATAGCGCCAGGGCAGGGAAAAAACAAAACATATTACATACTGTCAGGCAGCTTACAAATGGCGGTAAAGCCTGTTAAAAGGTAGGGAGCAGGAAAAAATCACCACTTATCCAGACCTTCCAGCATTTCCAGGGGGGCACCTTCCCAGTGCCTGATAGTAACCGGCCGGAAAGGCTGCTTTCGTCCCAGTTTAACCCGGGCCACGGCGATACCTTCGGTCTGGTCCAGTCGGGCGACACAGCTTCCATCAGCATCGAAAATACCGGCCTGGGACTCGGGGAAACTGTTGGAGGCGACAACGGGCAGGCTGTAGCGCCGGCTTATATCTTCCAGGTCCGGCCCCCATTTTTTCAACAGGTTGACCCTGCCGTTGAGGTAGAATATTATCTGGGGCGACTGCGGAATGAGATGGCTCCAGGTCTGCGGCATCAGCCCATCCGCGCAGATTATCCCGGCAGCCCTCTCCAGAGCTCCGAAAGGGAGAACCTCGAAACTCCAGCCCGGCAGGTAGCGCCGGTGCTCGTTGACCAGCGGAGGATAGGGGAAATCGGCATCTCCCTCGTTGCCCGCCCTCTTGCGAGGCTCGTGCCAGTCTGGGTCCACCCAGAGGAATACCTTGCGCTGAAAACCCGCCAATCCATTCCAGTCCACGAACAGGGCGGTGTTGTAGTAGTCCCGGATGTCGCCACGGCGATTTCTGCGTTTTTCGGTAATCCCCACCACTATACCGATGCGGTGGCTGCGCGCCAGGTCTTTCAGCTCCCGGACCAGCGGGCCGTCCGGCTCCACTCCCCGGCTCAATGAACCGTCCGCCTCACGGTCCTGATCGAGGTAATACTCCGGGAAACAGATGTATTCCGCTCCCGAGGCGGCCGCCTCGGCAGTCCAGGAACGCAGCTTTTCGCAGGCCTCCTCGAAAGGATATTGCCCCGAGAGCACTACTGCTACGGTTGCGCCCGGTTGGGCTTGAGAGTCGCTCACGGCTCAAGCTCCCGGCGTTCCCGTGGGTTCTGCGCCCTGGGCGGGACCATCCTGCCGGGGAGGCGCCGGGGCCGGGCTTCCGGGAACAGTGGCCATTTGCGGCGGCGCGGGTCTCCACTCGGGCTCCAGCACCACGGTGGAAGCTATCAGATCGTGAAGAGCCTGGCTGCGCTCGGTAAAAAGCGCAATGATATAACCCAGGTAACAGAACCACTTGGAGAGTATTTTCCCCAGAGTCCGTCCCAGTGCCCTTGAGAAACTTATCCGCCTGCCCTGTTCATCGGCTACAAATATGCCCACCAGCATCTTGCCCAGGGTGGCCTGGCGCCTGCTGCTTTCAAACAGGGCGTAATACAGCCAAGACGCGAAAATAAAAGCCAGAGAATAAATCGCAATAAAAACCACCGGTAGCGAGCTGATAAGCGCATCGAGAAACAGCGGCGCATCGAAATCCCAGTCCAGATACATCCAGGGATTGGTTACCAGCGAAAACCCTACATCCGAAATTGCCAGGATAACCAGGGGCACAAGCAGGAATCCCAGAATCAGCTTGTCCACCAGATAAGCTACGAAGCGTTTGATAAACGAGGCGTATCGGGTCTGAAGCATTTTTGCTCCCTGTCAAAGTTTAATGGTTCCGCCGCCCTGGTCGGCACCGCCGGAAGGCGGAGGCGAGGCCGGCATCTCTGTCTGGACATCCGGCGCTCCGGGTGCATAATATCGCGAGGCCGGGCTGTAATCGGGTTCGAGCACCAGGGTAGAGGCGAACATGTCGTGCAGCGCCTGGCTGCGAGCGGTAAAAAGCGCCAGAAGGTAGCCCAGCCAGCAGAACATCGCCGAGATCACTTTGCTCAGCGTGCGCACCAGGGCCCTCGGAATAGTCAGGCGCTGGCCGAACTCATCGGTCACGAACATTCCCATCAGCATCTTGCCCGGGGTGGCCTGCCGGGAACTGCTCTCGAACAGGGTGAAATAAATCCAGTTGGACACCAGGAAGATACCGGTAAAGCCGAAGGAGAAAAAGCCGAAGATGGTATGGTTGAAAAAAAGCCGTGGGAAAAACGATATCGGCGGAATCAGCAGAAAGCTTGAGATTACCACCAGAATAGCCTTGTCGACCAGGAAAGCCAAAAAACGTCTGGAAATGGAAGCGTATCGTGTCCGGATCATTTCAAGCCTCGATTCGCTGATTGTTGACCTCACCTTAAGAACAGCCGGTTTGTGCAGGCAAAGGCGTCTTAATTCTCAGAAAAAGCTCCTTTAAGTTAGACAAACCAAAAGTTATACAAGTTCCAAAACCTGTCAAGTATGAGGGACAGATTGTTTCAACCGCTTAACCTTTTCCTTTTATTTCGGGTCGGGATATGGTATTTTTACACTCCTGCCGGTAAACTCCCAAAGCACAGGCCGGCCCGTTCCGGCGGTCCGGCTCCGAAAAAAGGGGGCGAAGATGTTCGGACGCTCACTGGTTGTCTCACTGCTGATCCTTCTCTTGAGTTACGGCACAATCCTGGCCCGGCGCGAGTTTCCTGCTTCGGTTTACGATTCGACCAACCACCGCTCGGTTTTCGTTTTCACCGACCAGTTGAGCAGCAGCCTCTCCGAGGCAGAGGCACGCTTCGCCGCCACCCACTATGTAGGTACCCAGAAAGTGCCGCGCAGGATAATCGACAAGATCCGCGCCTACAACGAGGATTTCATCCACCTGCATTACAAACTGGCGATCACCGTGGACTCGATAGCCGACTACGGCCTGATCATCGGCGGCGACTGGCATTCCGACAACCGGGACTCCATCTCCAACTGGGGCCAGGTGCGCGACCACCCGGACTGGTTCCTGCTCAACGCTTCAGGGGGATGGACCGTGCACGGCGGCCGCCGCATGGTGATGGATATCGCCAACCCCGAGTTCCGCGACTGGTGGGTCAGCTCCTGTATCGATGAGATGGAGGCCGCCGGCTGCGACGGGGTTTTCGCCGACACCTACACCGTGGCCGCTATCAGCTTCCGCACCACCTTTCCGGAGCTCTTCGACAACGTGGAACGCATGACCGGCGAGTGGGTCCCCAAGCTCAACGAGTACGGGCAGTATGTCTATGAGCAGCTCGATCAGGCCGGCTATTACTTCTTTCCCAACATCGACAACCTGCAGACCACCTGGGCCAACAACGCCGGAACCCATTATTCGCAAGGCGAGTACCTCCACGGCGCCATGCTGGAAAGCTTCGGCAATTTCGCCGGCGCCAGCGATGCCGCCGCGGCGCTCCTGCTGTTCAGGAAGATCCAGGACAACGGGGTATTCCTCCACGGCCAGGGCTATATCAACAGCGGCGGCGACATGAACCCGGAGCTCACCACTGCTCAAAAACGCATGTGGATGGTAGGCACCTGTCTGCTGGCCAATGTCGGCCGCATGTATGTCTGCCTCTACGACGGCTCATCCCCGGACCTGGGTGCCGGGAAAAAAGCCCTCTGGTTCCCGGAATACGAGCTCGACCTCGGCCCCTACCTCGAGGTATGGGAAAACCTCTGGGAGCTCCGATGGGAAGGGGTTTATCGCCGGGACTACCAGAAAGGCTTCGTGCTGGTGAACCTCAACGACTCTCCCAAGGAAGTCGAGCTGGGCGACACCTTCTACCTGGCCGAGGACGATGAAAGCACCACCGGCTACTGGGCGGATTCCAATACCGGCGAAGAAAACATCTCCCTCAAGTACACTCCGGTAACCTCGTTGACCATGCCGAAATTCTCGGCCGCAGTGCTGCTGGATGAGCCGGGCGCGGGCTGCTCCATGGAGCCCAAAGGAGATTTCAACGGCAACGGCAGCCTGGGAATAAGCGATGTGATCAAGCTGCTCCTGGAAATCAACGCCGGCAGTGAGGACCCCTGCCTGGATTTCAACCAGGACGGACAGAAAAATATCGCCGATGCAATCGCGCTGGTTATCTACCTGTTTCATTCGATCTAAAATAGTTAAAAACCTTAGCCGCCCGCCCGGCGCGGGCGGATATATCTTTATTTATTAGTTGTCGGG